>DATCPU010000075.1:0-5888 GCA_036569925.1 Candidatus Dormiibacterota bacterium | reverse complement strand
GCCCCACGGTGACGATCAGCGCAACTGGGATCGCGTTGCGGTGCTCCGGCACATGCTGTCCCGGTTCCAACCGCAGCCCGACCACACGCATCGATCCGCAGTCGGCGATCTGCTCGAAACCGAGGGCACGCCGCGATCCTTCAGGGCCTTGCGCTGTCACCGTCGCCGAATATCATGCCCGCCTCGCGGTTGGAAAGCCTCACCATCAAAAACTGTGGTGATCAACCGGCTCATTGGTGTCGACGGCGCTCGGCGAGCGCGCGGGCTCGTGGTGGTGATCGATGTGCTTCGCTCTTTCACGGTGAGCGCATATGCACTTGCCGGTGGCGCGCGTGAATGCCTCCTGGTGCGCACCACCGCCGAGGCTCGAGCTCTCCATGAAAAGATCGGAGGCTCGCTCATATGTGCGGAGGAGGATGCGCTGCCGGTGCCGGGCATACCGATCAGCAACTCGCCGACTCAGATCAAGGCTGCGGACGTCAGGGACCGCGTCCTCGTACAGCGATCAAGCGCCGGAACCACTGTGATGTCGGCCGCCGAATCGGCAAACATGCTCTATGCCGCGAGCCTTGTGGTCGCGAGGGCAACCGCTCGAGCCTGCATGTTGAATCAGCCGCCGGAGGTGACTTTGATCGCGTCTGCTGATCACCCCGAAGACCACGCGTGCGCCTCCTACATCGAGGGCTTGCTGCGGGGAGAGGAGCCAGACCCGGTGGCTCTGCTTCAACCCTTGCGTGAAAGCGCTCGATTCGCGCGCGCGATGAGTGGGGCCTGGCCGGGATTCCCGCCCACCGACCTGGACCTGGCGCTGGCGCCAGACCGATTCGACTTCGCGATGCCGGCGCAGAGGCAAGATGGTTACCTGCGGCTGACCGCGCTGGTTGCCGGCGGCCGGAACGGCTAATATTCGGGCAGGGCACCAAGGGAATCCGGTGCGAAACCGGAGCTGTCGCGCAACTGTGAGCGGGGAGCCTCCATCCGACAAACGCCACTGAGGTGAACGCCTCGGGAAGGCAGATGGGGGCGCCGAGCCGCAAGCCAGGAGACCTGAACGCCCGCAACGGCAAACCGTCCGCGCGCAACGGCACGGAAGCTCCTGGCGGTCGGCTTTCAGCAGCGCGTTCGGGAAGGCATGACCGCCTGGAGGAAAAAACGTGCTCAAGCACCTCTTATGGGCCAGCGCGACACTGGCTCTGGTCATCGCCGCGTGCGGAGGCTCTTCCCCAGTTAGCCAGGTGAGCCCCACCCCGTCTTGCGCCAACGCCAGCGCCGCTCATCACGCATATGTTGTGGTCGAGCACCAGTCGGGCTCCTCGTTTCAGAAATGCGTGGGATTCTCGGGTGACACCATCGACGGCCAGACGCTGATGGACCAGTCAGGCGTCAAGTACCAGGCTCAAACCTTCAGCTTCGGCAAGGCGGTCTGCCAGGTCGACAACGAGCCTGCTCAGTACAACGAGTGCTTTCCCAAGAACCAGCCGACCTGGTGGACGTTCATTGAGGTTGGGGGCGCGTGGACCTGTGCACAAACCGGGTTCACAGCCGTCAAGCTGCACGACAAAGATGCGATCGGCTGGCGCTACATCTTGACGGCGGACCCATGTCCGACTCCGCCGCCAGTCGCCCAGGAGAGCTGAGCCCGGTCATGAACGCCAGGGCGGTGGCGGCCTGGTCCGCCACCTGCATCCTCATCGTCCTATCGACGACCAACCCGGCTTACAAAGGCGGGGTGCTGGTGGCGGCGCTCGCGGCGCTCGCCACCGGCATCGGCCTGCGCAGAATGCGCGGCGTGCTCATCGGCGTCGGGCTGATAGCTACTTTCGCGATCTCTCTCAATTTCGTCTCTGCGCACCTGGGGACCACGGTTTTGTTCGCACTCCCCGACCAGGTCCCCGCACTCGGTGGCCCTTATACGCTCGAGGCGCTGGCTTTCGGCGCGACCGGAGGATTGACTGTCGGGGCTGCCATCCTTGCCGCAGCGCCTTTCTCCTTGCTCCTCGCCTCGCACGAGGTCATGGATGCATTGCCGCCGGCGCTTTCGAGAACTGGCGCCGCCCTCGCGGCTTCCCTGAACCTCGTCCCCGCGGTCGCAGCTTCTTTTGTTCAGGTCACCGAGGCCCAGCGTTTGCGCGGGTGGCGACCGCGGGGTCCGAGGTCCTGGTCGGAGATCGTCGTCCCGGTGGTGCTGACCAGTGTGGAAGGTTCGATTCAGCTCGCCGAGTCGATGGAGGCGCGTGGTTTTGGCTCTGGCCCGCGCACGTCGGTCAGGCCGGACCGGATGCAGCGCAGCGACTGGGCGCTCATCGGAGCGTCCGGCGCGGCGCTCGCGCTCTTTCTCGTCTCGCAAGCATTGGGATGGGCGGCCGGCTGGTACGCGTATCCGACCTTGACCGCCCCATCCATCGATGCCAGGCCGCTGGTGGCGTGCCTGCTCCTTTTCACGCCGGTGCTGATTTGGCGGTCGCGAAGCTAGCCCGTCTCACCTACACGTATCCGGGCGCGCATGAGCCCGCTCTTCGCGACGTGTGCCTCGAGGTCGAAGAGGGATTGACGGTGGTCGCCGGCCCATCCGGTGGAGGCAAATCGACGCTGCTGCGCGTTTTCAACGGCCTGGTGCCGCATTTCCACGGAGGCGTCATATCAGGGAACGCGTCGGTTGGAGGGCTCGACATCATCGCCACCAACACCCGGGACCTTGCCCGCCACGTTGGCTTTGTCTTTCAGGATCCGGAGCTGCAGACCGTCTACAACATGGTCGATCGCGAGGTTGCATTCGGCCTCGAGAATCTCGCGCTTCCTCAAAACCAGATTGCCGGCCGCATCGAGGAGGCTCTCAATGCTGCAGGCGCATTGCATCTTCTTGGCCGGACGGTGCGAAGCCTGAGCGGTGGCGAGCGACAAAGGGTCGCGCTGGCATCAGCGCTGGCGATGCGTCCGCGGCTCGTCGTCCTCGACGAGCCCACCTCGCAGCTGGACGTGCAAGGGGCCGCCTCATTTCTGTCTGCTCTGAGGGACATGGTCGCGCGAGGGACGCACGCTGTCGTTTCGGAACACCGGTTGCAACCGATCCTTCTTCAAGCGCGCGGACTGCTGTTCATCGGGCGGGGCGTTGTGGTGGAGGCTGACCCTAAGGCGTGGCTGCCTGAGCCGGTCGGGCAGCCGGTCACCCGTCAGTCTGCGATCGGCCCGGAGGCATGGTCCCTGCGGAATGTGAGGGCAGGCTTTGGGGACCATGTGGTGATCGACGGCGTCGACCTGGCAGGTCATGCGGGCGAGGTGGTCGCCCTCAGCGGGCCCAACGGTGGCGGCAAGACAACGCTGCTTCGCCTGATCGCCGGCACCCTGGCACCGCTCTCCGGCGCCGTCGGCCGGCGCCCAGGCCGGATTGCCTACCTGCCGCAAAACCCGGGGGCGCTGCTGCACCGCCCGACGGTCCGTTCCGAGGTGATCTTCACGATCTCGCGCGCCGGAGACAGCGAACGGCCCGAAGTGATACTCGCAGAGCTCGGGCTCGCCTCGGTGGCGGAGAGGTATCCTCGCGACCTTTCATCCGGAGAGCGCCAGCGAGCCGCGCTCGCCGCGGTCTTGCCAGGAGCGCCGGGTCTTGTTCTCCTGGACGAACCGACGCGCGGCATGGATGGAGCAGCCCGCGCGAGGTTGGTGGCCCTCGTCGCGAGGCTCCGTGACCTCGGGGCAGCGGTCGTGCTGGCCACGCACGACGCCGAGCTCAGGTCATCCCTCGCGGATCGGATCGTCAACGTGGGTGGCGGCCGGGTCCTCGAGCAGTCGCGAGACGCGGTGCCGGCGTGAAGAAAGCGCTGCCGGTCGGCATCGTTTCGCTGGTGGGCCTGATCCTTTTTCTGTGGCCATTCTTTGGCAGCGGCCTGCCTCCCAACACTCCTGCGTGGACTCTCGCCCTGGCGTGCGTTGGGGGTTTGTTCCTGGTGGAGGCCGGGACGCGCCAGCTGGACTCGCGGGCAGTCGCCCTCCTCGCGGCGATAGCGGCCATCGACACGGCGCTGAGGCTTGCGGTGATCGAAGGCATCGGCGGCTTCAGTCCCATTTTCTTTCTGGTGCTGTGCTCCGGCTACATATTCGGCACGTCATTCGGCTTCCTCGCAGGGGCGCTCTCGATGCTCGTCTCGGCTTTGGCCGGAGGCGGCGTCGGGCCATGGGTGCCGTACCAGATCTTTGCGGTCGGCTGGGTTGGGGTCGCCGCCGGGCTGGCTGGGCACTGGAGCAGAGGGGACCGCCTCCCCGGCTGGCGCGACGTGCTGGCGCTCGCCGGCGTCGGCGCCGTGATGGGTTTCGTCGTCGGAGCTCTGCTCGACATCACCGATTGGGTGCCTGTGTATCGCGGCAATCCATCGTTGGGCTGGTCGCCGGGTATGAGCGCAGGCACCTCACTTCTGCACTTCGGCCGTTTTTACCTCCTCACCTCGCTCGCCTACGACACCTTCCGCGCGGTCGGAAATGTCGTGATGGTCCTTGCGCTCGGACTGCCCGTGCTTGGGGCGCTGAGCCGGCTCCGCGCCCGCCTGACGTTTGAAGTAATACGGTTGGACGGTGACCTTCAACCAAGTGCGGCGTCTGTGCCTGGCGCTGCCGGAGGTGGAGGAGATTGAGACCTGGGGTAGGACGTGCAGCCAGAGAGCGGGCCGGATCTTTGGAGCCCATGCGGCCCGATCCGGATGTTATGGGGCCTGTCCCGTCGTCGTCACGCACTTTCAGTGCGCTCCTCGCCGGGCCACCCAGGCCTGCGGCTCGGGCCACCTGGATCTCCAAATCTCTCGGCCGGCCCTCCGGCCGCACGTCCTGCGACGTTCCGCGTCCGGAACAAGATCTTCCTGATCGGCTCGCAGGAGGGCGAGGCGGTATCGATAAAAGCCTCGCTCGAAGATCAGTCAGGGCTGATCGAGATGGACCCTGAGACTTTTTCGGTGGCGGCGTACACAGGGCGCTTCGGCTGGGTCAGGGTGCAGCTAGCCGCTCTATCGCCTCAGCTGGCTAAGCGACTGATTGAGAACGCCTGGAGGCGAACCGCCCCCAAGCGTGTCCTGGGTCGAAATTAAGCCCTCAGAAGGCTCGCCTTCTTGAACGCCTGCCGCTGAACATCCGGACGATCAGCAGCAGCAGTGCGGCGCCGATGAACGCGATGATGATCTCGCTGATGATCGGATGGCCGACCACCGCAATGCTGAAGTGCAATACGGCCGCAATGAATCCGCCGATGAAAGCCCCGATGATGCCGACGATCGTGTCGCCGAACAAGCCGAGACCGCGTCCCAGCGCCAGATGACTGGCGAGAAAGCCGGCGACGAGACCCACCAGGACCCAGATCAGGATCGTGTCGAAGTCCAGGTGGATTGGTTGCCCGTTGAACGTGATGGCCATAGGTGATCAGACCCCCTTTCCTAAGTAACGCGCAGCGGCGGCGTTATCCCGGGTCGCGCTGGTTCGAGGCTGGGCTTACGCCAGCTTGTGGGCGAGCTCCCCGAGGGCGGCTCCCAGCACCCGGTTGAAGGCGGGAAAGGGATGGATCACGTCGGCCAGTACGCGAACTGGAGTTCCGACTTTCACCGCGAGGACGAGCTCGCCCAGGATCTCGCCGGCCCGGGGGCTGGCCAGGGTGGCACCCACGAGCACGCCTCTGCGCTTATCCCCGACGAGCTTCAGCATCCCCCCCTGAAAGTCATGGATGTAGCCGCGGGCGCTCTCGGCCGGGTCGATGGATGTGGTCTCGACGTCGATGCCGTGCTCGCGGGCGGCGGCCTCTGACAGGCCGACCGAGGCGACCTCGGGGTCGGTGAACGTCACACGCGGAACCGCTGAATGGTCGGCCCGAGCATCTTCGCCTCGAAGGCGCCGGGCAACCACCTGGCCGTGGT
>DATCPU010000074.1:0-3628 GCA_036569925.1 Candidatus Dormiibacterota bacterium | reverse complement strand
GGAGAATCTCTCCCTCGTCAGGTTTAATGATCTTCGCGAGCAGGTGCCCGACGGTCGTCTTGCCGGCCCCGCTTTCGCCGACGACCGCCGTGACCTTCCCGGCGTCGAGACGCACCGACACTCGGTCCACGGCGTGCACCGGCACGCGTCGGGCCAGCGGACCGCGGCCCTGCTTCACCCAGAAGTACTTGGTGAGATCGCGGCCTTCCAACACCGGCGTCACCGCGTTCATCGGGCGTGGACCTCCGCGACGCCGGGATCCGGTCGCGCCAGCTCGGCTGGGACTATCGCATCGCCCCGATGAAGCCAGCACGCGACCTCGCGGGCCGACCCGTTCAAAGGTTGAAGCTGCGGCACGTCGTGCTTGCACTGCTCCATCGCCCACGCGCAGCGCGGATGGAAGGCGCAGCCCGATGGCAGATCCTTGAGGTCTGGCGGCGACCCCGGAATGCCCTGCATGCGCGCCCGCGCCCCGTGCATCGGCGGGAAGCAGTGGATGAGGCCGTGCGTGTACGGCAGGCGCGGAGCGGCGAACAGCGAGGCCGCGGGCGCGCGCTCCATGAGCCTGCCTGCGTACATGACCGCGATCTCGTCAGCGAGCTCCACCAATAAGGAGAGGTCGTGCGTGATGAAGAGGGCGGCGAAACCAAGACGGTCGCGCAGGCCGATGAGCTCCTCAAGGATCTCACGCTGCGTGACGACGTCCAGCGCGGTCGTCGGCTCGTCGAGGATCATGACCTGCGGCTCGAGCGCGAGCGCGATGGCGATCATCGCCCGCTGCCGCATGCCGCCCGACAGCTCGTGGGGATAGCTGCGCAGCCGGTCGGCGTTGATCCCCACCATGTCGAGCAGCTCCCCCGCCCTCTCCAACCGCGCCGCGCGCGACAGGTGCGGGCGGTGCACGCGCAGCAGGTCGTCGAACTGCGCCCCGATGCTGATCACCGGGTTGAGCGCGTTCATGGAGCTCTGCAGCACGACGGAGATCTCCGACCACCGCACCGACCGCAGCTCTTCCTCGTCCGAGGCGAGCATGTCGATGGTGCCGCTCGGCCCGTCCCCGCCCACCGGCTTCGAGTGGAACAGCACCTGGCCGCCCGTGATCACGGCCGGGCTGCGAAGGAGGCGGATCGCGGCCAGCGCCAGCGTGCTCTTGCCGCTGCCGCTCTCGCCCGCGAGGCCCAGCACCTTGCCGCGCCGGAGGACCAGGTCGCAATCCACGACCGCGTGGACGGCATCGGTGCCGTACCCGTAATCGACGCTGAGCCCGTGGATCTCCAGCACGGCATCGCCCGCGCTTTGCGCGCGGGCTGCCAGAGCAGGCACGGCCGGCCGGCTGCCCACCACCGGGGTCATGCCCAACGTCGCGCGCGAGGTGATGCCGGCCTTCTTGGCCGCCTTGCGCGTGAGGCCCGCGACCCGGAGGCGCGGGTTGATGAACTCGTCGATGCCGAAGTTCACCAGCGCGAGGCCCGTGCCGAGAACGGCGACGCACACGCCGGGAGGCGCCCACCACCACCACCACCCGCCGCGAATGGCGTTGTTGGCGAATCCCTCGCGCAGCATCTCGCCCCAGTTCCACAGGCCGGCCGGGAACGAGGTCGGCGACCCGCCGAGACCGAGGAACGAGATCGCCACGTACGCGTAGATGGCGTAGAGGGTGGTGAAAAGAAAGGAAGCGGCGACGATCGGGATGAGGTTCGGGAGGATCTCGGCGACGATGATCCGTAGGCGGCCCTCGCCCGTGACCCTGGCGGCCTCGACGAAATCGCGGTTGCGCAGGGACAGCGTCTGGGCGCGCAGCACGCGCGAGCTGTAGGCCCACGCCGTCACCGCAATGATGAAGGCGACGAGCAGGATGCTCGAGCCCGCGGTCGGCACGTAGTCGGCCAGCACGATCAGCAGCGGAAGACCCGGTATCGCCAGGAAGACGTTGGAGATGAGCGACAGGACCTCGTCGGTGTTGCCGCCGAAGTAGCCCGCCGAGACCCCGAACACGATGGACAGGACGGTGGCGATCGCAGCGGCCAGGAGGCCGACGAACAGCGTGGCCTGGGTGGAGACCAGCACCTGCGACAAGACGTCCTGAGCGAACACGGTGGTGCCCAGCCAGTGCGCGGCGGACGGCCCCAGCGGGAGCGGGTAGTAGTGGGCCGTGACGCCGGTGCCGGGCCCGGTGCCCGGAACCAGGACGTGCTGCACCCAGTTCTGCGGGTCGGTCGCGTTCGGAGAGTAAGGCGAGATCCACTGACCGATGACGGCGACCACGGCGAAGGGAGCCAGCATCACCAGGCCGGCGATCACTTTCGGAGAGCGCGGCAGGCGCAGGGCTCCCATCTTCGGCAGCATCGGCTTGGGAGCCGGACCGGCCACCGGCGCCTGGGCGAGGGCGGTGCTGTCGATCGTCATGGTCAGGCCGTCTGCCTCGCGCGAGGATCGATCAGGACGTAGACGACGTCCGCGAGCAGGTTGGCGGCAAGCACCACCAGCGTGATGACGACGAAGATCCCCTGCACCAGCGAGTAGTCGAGCTTGGCGAGGGCGTCAAAGAGGTGAAAGCCGATCCCGGGATAGTTGAAGACGATCTCGACCAGGATCTGGCCGGCGACCACCAGGCTGATGGCGATCGTGAAGTTGGAGACGACTGGTAGAAGGGCGTTGCGGGCCGCGTACCAGATGACGGTTCTGGTGGGCAGGCCCTTGGCCGCGGCCACCAGGACGAAGTCCTCGTCCATGGTGGTGACCATCTGGTTGCGCATCGACAGGATGAAACCCGCGATGGACGAGAGGATCACCGTGGTCGCGGGTAGAATCGCGTGGCCGATGACGCTCGCGATGTAGGGCCAGTTCGGCCCCGGGTCGACCGCATAGATGTCGTACCCAAAAAGACTCGGGAACCACTTGAGCATCGTCCCGGTCTGGCCGAAGATCAGGACGAGGACCAGCGCGAGGAAGAAGTAGGGAAGCGCTTGGAAGAAGGTGGCGGCGGGCAGCACCCACTCAAACCACGAGCCCCGGCGCCAGGCCATCCAGATGCCGAGAGTGGTGCCGCCGAAGAAGCTCACCGTCGTCGCGACCACGAGCAGGCCAAGCGTCCACGGCAGGTAGGAAAGGATGAGGCTGCTCACGGGGGCGTTTTCGGACCACGACTGACCGAGGTTGCCGTGGGCGAGATTGCCCATGTACTGCACGTACTGGTCCCACAGGCTCGTATGGACGTTGAAGCCGAGCTGCTCCTCGACGGCGATGATGCACTGCGCGTTGCAGTTGCCCGACTGCGAAGCCCTCGCGACGGCCCCGGCGACAGGGTTGCCCGGCACCACGCGTGGCAGGAGGAAGCTGACGGTGATGGCGACCCAGGCGGCGAGGAAGTAAACCCCGAGCCGCCGAAGGACCGCGGCCATCGCTAGGTCTCCTTCCCGACGAGCGGTCCGGGACTCGTTCCCGTCGACGTGCTGCGGGGGCAGCCGCAGCTCTCGCGGACGATCAGCTGGACGGGGAGCACGATCTCCTGCTCCCCGGCCGCGGCATTGATGCGCGAGTACAGAACCTCGAACGCCTTGGCGCCGAGCTCTTGCATGGGCTGGCGGACCGTGGTCAGCGGCGGGCGCAGATGGCGCGCCACCGGGAC
>DATCPU010000073.1:0-2684 GCA_036569925.1 Candidatus Dormiibacterota bacterium | reverse complement strand
GCCGTACAGACCGCGGTAGTCGACGTGCTCGCCTCGGGCGAATTCTGTAACCAGAAACGCCGGGTGGCGCACCTGCTCGGCATGTACGGGTTCGTCGTCTACGTGGTGGCCACGGCGGCCATGGTGTTCGGCTACCCCACGGGCGCCACGCCCACGCCGGCAATCTGGCCGATGCTGTGGTGGATCGGCGCCCTGATGGTGCTGATGGGAGGCTACTGGTTCTGGTTCTTCATTCGCGTGGACGTCGCCGCGGAAGGCCAGTCGCCCTTCCGCCTGGCGAAGGCAGACCTCTTCGTTCTGTCGCTGCTTGCGAGCGTGACGCTCGGGGTCGTCTGGGCCGCCACGGGCGGCGGCGTGGGCCTGCTCTTCTGGCTCTACATCATCGCGACCATCGTGCTCTTCGGCGGGGTGCCGTGGTCGAAGTTCGCCCACATGTTCTTCAAGCCGGCGGCCGCTTTCGACAAACGGGTATCCAGGGCCAACGGCACGGCCGAGAATCTGCCAACGCAGACCCGTGACGATCCTGAGCAACAAAAGCGACATTCGATGGAGCTGCTGCGGGACGCTCCAATGGACATGGGACTCGGCATCAAGCGCGAGGCACCGCGCCACTACTAGAAAACAGGCCGGAAGCTCAATCGGAACAGCTCAGGGAACCGACTCAATGCCTACCTTCGTCTACATGACGAGGTGCGACGGATGCGGACACTGCGTCGACATCTGTCCCTCGGACATCATGCACATCGACCCGACTTATCGCCGGGCCTACAACATCGAGCCGAACATGTGCTGGGAGTGCTACTCCTGCGTGAAGGCTTGCCCCCAGCATGCGATCGATGTGCGCGGATATGCCGATTTCGCCCCGCTGGGTCACAGCGTTCGTGTCGATCGCGACGAACGCAAAGGGACGATCGCCTGGAAGATCAAGTTCCGGGACGGCACGGAGAAGAATTTCCTGTCGCCCATCACCACGAAGCCCTGGGGGACGGCGATCCCCAAGCTCGCGGATGTTCCCGGGCCGAGCAAGGAAATGCGCGACAGCCAGCTGTTGTACAGCGAGCCGAAATTCATCCGCCTGGACGACGGCGGTTTGCGTACGCTCAAGGACGCCGGCCTCAAGCTGTCGAAAGGCGTGTACTACTAATGGCCTACAACACAGTCATCGAAGACGATATCGATATCCTGGTCGTCGGTGCGGGTCTGGGCGGCACGGGTGCCGCATGGGAAGCCAGGTTCTGGGGCCAGGACAAGAAGATCGTCATTGCCGAGAAGGCCAATATCGATCGCTCCGGCGCGGTCGCCCAGGGCCTGTACGCCATCAACTGCTACATGGGAACGCGCTGGGGCGAAAACAATCCGGAGGACCATGTCCGCTACGCCCGCATCGACCTGATGGGGCTGGTGCGGGAAGACCTGCTGTTCGACATGGCCCGTCACGTCGACTCCACCGTGCACCAGTTCGAGGAGTGGGGCCTGCCCATCATGAAGAATCCGAAAACCGGGCACTACATGCGTGAAGGACGATGGCAGATCATGATCCACGGCGAGTCCTACAAGCCCATCGTGGCCGAGGCCGCCAAGAAATCGGCGGACCAAGTCTTCAACCGCGTCTGCGTCACCCACCTGCTGATGGATGAAAGCAAGCCGAATCGGGTTGCCGGTGCCGTCGGCTTCAACGTCCGCACCGGCAACTACCACGTCTTCAAGTCCAAGGCCGTGATCTGCGGCGCAGGCGGCGCCTCGAACATCTTCAAGCCGCGCTCAACGGGCGAGGGCGCCGGTCGCACCTGGTATGCGCCCTGGTCGTCCGCCTCCGCCTACGGGCTCATGATCGACGCGGGCGCCAAGATGACGCAAATGGAAAATCGCATCGTGCTGGCGCGTTTCAAGGACGGCTATGGCCCCGTCGGGGCCTACTTCCTGCATCTCAAGACCTATGCGCAGAACGCTCTGGGCGAAGAATACGAATCCAAGTGGTTCCCCGCGTTGCAGAAAATGGTCGGCAAGGAGTATCTCGATCCGGAAGCTTCGCACCTGACCCACCGGCCCATCCCCACCTGCCTGCGCAACCATTGCATCATCAGCGAGGTGAATGCCGGCCGCGGTCCCATCCATATGGTGACCATGCAGGCCTTCCAGGATCCTCACCTGGAAGAGGTCGGTTGGGAAAATTTTCTCGGCATGACCGTGGGCCAGGCGGTCCTGTGGGCTGCCACCGACGTGGATCCCAAGAACGAGAATCCCGAGCTGACTACATCCGAGCCCTACGTCATGGGCTCCCACGCGACGTGCTCGGGCGCCTGGTGCTCAGGCCCCGAGGACGTCTCCCCGCCCGAGTATTTCTGGGGCTACAACCGCATGACGACGATCGAGGGCCTGTTCGGCGCCGGTGATGCGGTCGGCGGCACGCCGCACGCCTTCTCGTCCGGCTCGTTCACCGAAGGCCGTCTCGCCGCGAAGGCCGCCTGCAAGTACATCGACGACGGAAAGGCCGAAGGCATCGTCGTATCCGATGAACAGATCGAGCGCCGCAGGAAAGCGATCTACAAGCCCCTGGAGCATTACAGGATCTACCGCAACGCGGTCGTGGCGGGCACCGTCAACCCGCACTACATCAATCCCCAGCAGGGCCTGGACCGCCTGCAGAAGCTCATGGACGAGTATTGCGGCGGCTATACCGTCGG
>DATCPU010000072.1:0-4681 GCA_036569925.1 Candidatus Dormiibacterota bacterium | reverse complement strand
TCATCGGCGGGCGCTTCGCGCGCGCCTGCTCTATCTCCCGGGATGGGATTAATTACGAATTAGTCTCTCCTCGCCATGCTTGAGTTAGAAAAGAACAAAGTCATGGCCGGGGGAACCCCGGCCATCCCTGCCACGCTAGCTGAACTTATTGAGTGACCAGCAGCTATACGGGTTCGACGGCCGGTCGCACTTCGCCCGCGCCAATCCTGCTGTGCAGGATGGCCAGGGGTCTTGGCGCCCACCAGTTGGCGCGGCCGAGGATGCGCATGACCGACGGTACGATCAGGATTCGGACGATGGTGGCGTCGACAGCAATTGCAATCGCCAGCCCAACCCCGATGGCCTTGATGATCACCACGTTGGCCAACGCAAAGGCCAGGAACACCGCCACCATGATCGCCGCCGCGCCGGTGATGAGGCGCCCGCTCTTCTCGAGACCCATGGCGACCGCCGCCTGGTTGTCGCCGGTTCGCCGGTATTCCTCCTGGATGCGGCTGATCAACAGGACCTCGTAGTCCATCGACATCCCGAAAACGATGCTGAACAGGATCACCGGGATGCTCGGGTCGATCGACTGCGGCGAGAAGCCAAGCAGCTGGCTGAAATGACCCTCTTGAAAGATCCACACCATGGCCCCAAAGGACGCAGAGATCGAGAACAGGTTGGTGATGACTGCCTTGAGCGGAAGGATGATCGAGCCGGTGAGAAGGAAGAGAACGACATATGTGACGAGCAGAACCGAGCCGACCGCGATCGGGGTGCGCTGAAGGATGTAGTTGACGATATCGAGGTCGAAAGCCGTCGAACCGGTGGCCTGCACCTGACCGTCAGGCACGCTCTCGGCTCGCACTGCGGTCACTATCGAACGCGCCTCATCGCTCGTGTACTGCCTGTTGGTGACCACGCCGATCAGCGCGATGTGCTTGCCGGCGCCGAGGGTCAGCGCTTGCTGAAGTTCGCTCGGAAGTTGAGCCGCCGGGCCCGAATAGAAGCTTTGATATTGCTCACGGGTCAGGCTTTGGGGGAGGTTCACGATGCTGTTGACGCGAAGCACGTAAGGCAGGGCGGCAAGGCGACGAGTCAGGTCGTAAATCGCCCCGACATGCTCGGCGGTAAGCGGACTGCCATCGGGGTAATACACGACCGCATCGATCGTGGTCTGGTCCTGACCGGGAAAATCGTTCACCAGGATGTCGTATCCCTGGCGTGCCTGGTTGCTGGGAGGCAGCTGATCCACGTCGCCGTTCGCCAGGCGGAGCTGCAAGAACGGCGTGCCGGCCACCAGGAGGATTGCGAGCGCGGGCACGAGCACGAACCAAGGCCTGCGCATCACCCATACGGCCATCGAATGCCAGGCGCCGGTGCCCGCGGGCTTTCGCCTTCCTAGGAACGGGAGTCGCAAGCGATCCACCCTGGGTCCGAGCACCGAGAGCAGCGCCGGCAGGAAGGTCAAGCCATAGACGACAGCGACGGCGACCACGATCGCGCCCGCAGCGCCCATCGAGGCCAAAAACGTGCCCTGAAAAAACAGCATCGCAGACAGGCCCACCGCCACAGTGACGCCAGAGAAGGTGATCGCGCGCCCGGCAGTGGACAACGCCTTCGCGATCGCATCCTCGCGTGAAGCGCCGGCCGCCAACTCGTCGCGGAAGCGGTTGACGATGAACAGCGAGTAATCGATAGCCACGCCGAGCCCGATCAGGGTCACCACGTTGATCGCGTACTGCGATACGTCGGTGAAGCGCGCGAGGAAAAGCGTGCCACCGACCCCGCCGACTATGGCCAGGATGCCAACGCTGATTGGCAGCACTGCCGCGACGAACGAGGCAAAGATGAGCACGAGCAGGATCAGGGTGATCGGGAGCGCCACGAACTCGGCGCGTTGCAGGTCTTGCTCGAGCGTGTTGTTGAAGGCAAGGTTGATTGGCACCTGGCCTGTCGCGTACACGGTCACCACGCTGGGACGAATCTCCGACTCGACCTGCGAAATGTAAGTCTGGGCTTTGACGGAGCTGTCATTGAAGTGGACGATCACCAGCGCCTCGTGCGAATCCTTGGAGATGTAGCTCGACTGGGCGATCGGCGGCACGCTATAGGGAGTGTCGACCTTAGCCACGCGTGGATCAGCCTTGAGGCCCGCGATCGATTGCTCGACGGCTGACTGGAACGCCGGGTCGGTGGCGGTCAGCGTCTTGCTGACGACGATAAGCTCCATGTTGGAACCGGTCGGAGCCTGCTCAGGCTGGATCTCGGCTGTGATCAGCTTCTGCGTTTGGCCCGCGGCGAGGTTGGCGCCAAACCCCCCGTTGCCCGCCAGCGTTCCGCCGGTAAGAATGCCGGCTATCGACAGGCCCAGCAGGACTGCCGACACGACCAGCACCGCCCAGCGGCGCCGGTATACAAAGCGGCCCCAGCGGTCAAACATCCGCACCACGATACAGGCCCGGGATACAGGGCCTGGCGTCTACTGGTGCGCTACCGCAGCTTCCATTGAATGCTGTCGAGGATTGGACCCGCGGCCTTCACGAAGGCGTTCACATCGGCCTGGGGGGCCAGGATCAAGATCACGTAGTAAACGCTGCCGTCCGCGTTGGCGCCAGCGAAAAGTGGCGCCGCCGCCGGAACGCTCTGACCGCCCGACGTAAGCGTGAAGCAGAGCTCCCATACGATTCCGGCTGCTCCATTGAGGGTCGTGGTTGCGGTCTTGCTGCCCGAACAGTTCTTCGTGTCGGGGTACTTGCTCTGGAAGAACTTGTCGAGCGTGTCCTTGTTTTCCTGCGCATTCTGTGCCGGATTCGAGGTGCCGCTGCCGATGGTGATGGAGCCCGTGGTGTTGGCGTCCGAGATCGTGATGCTCTCGTCGTCCTTGTTGACCACCGTCCAACCGGCAGGAAGGCTGAACGCAACACCACTGTTCGAGGCGCTCCCGGCAGAGGTTGTGCCTGGTGTTGGCGAGCCTACCGGGCTTGGCGTGCCGGCAGGGCTGGGGCTCGGCAAAACGCCACCTACTGGGTTGCTTCCGTTCCCTGGGGTGTTCCGACTGCCAAATAGCGCGATCGCCGTGCCGCACCCGGCCATGAGGAGGACCAGCACGACGATCGCGGCGATGATCAGTGTCCACGGCGTTCGATGCACGGGCGGCTGCGGACCCACAGCACTCGGCGCGTAGTACGGGCTCTGGTAGCCGGCCGGCTGCGGTGGCGGCGAGCTCGCGGGCGGCCCCGGCAGGGCCGAGGGCGGAGCCGAAGGTTGCATGGCGGCGACCGCAAGCGGAGTGCCGCATGCCTGGCAGAACTGGTTGCCATCGGGGTTCTGAGTCCCGCAGCGGGCGCATGTGACTGCCATCTACTCGCCTCCCGACCGGGTGGCGGCTGAATCCTTGCGCGGGCGGCGGTTGCGCTTGATTGAGTTCGGGGCAGCGGTCAGCGCCATGCCACAGTTCGGGCAGAAGCCCGAGGCGACGATGTGAGTGTGGCAGCTCGGGCAAACCGTCTCGGCGAAGCCCATATGGGCGGCCTCCTCGAGCAGCGCGTGATGCAGCAGGTAGCGGATGTAGATGAGCAGCGCTCCGACTACGACCGCCTGCCAGATCAAAATCGCCAGAGGATTGACGGCGGCATCTTTCAGCAGGAGCGTGCCGGCCGAGAAGGCGATGTGAGCGATCACCGCCATCGCGACGGCGCCGATCTCTCGACCGCCGAGCCGGCCGCGGTGGTAGCGCCAGATCGTGGCCACGACCATGCCTGTGGTGCTGCCCTGCATCAGGGGCTGGAAGACGGCCAGGGTGGTCAGGTCGTAGATCCAGTTTCCCGGCGCGACATGGGCCAGGCTCGTCAGGGCGCTCGAGAAACCTATAAGGCTCTCCGCAAGGCTGAAGCCAAGGCCGGCCGCGACGCCGAAGACCAGGCCATCGACAGTCTCCGGATATTCGGCCCGGTTCGGCAGGAAGTAAGCGGGAACCGCCTTCAAAACCTCCTGCACGACTGGCATGAGCAACCCCACGATCAGCAGGGCGCCGACGCTGATGCTGGCCCCGCCGAGAGGGTTGTGGTTGTAGTCGAATGGGTTGTAGATCGCGCGGCCGAGGATTGTCACGACGATCCCAACGATGATTCCCCCGCCGAGAGTGAAGCCAAGGATCGTCGCCGGTTCGTCGCGGTAAACCTGGGCCTCGTAGAGATACACGAGGTAGAGAACCGGGACCAGGAACGCCGCCACCAGGATGGCTGCGGTGATCAGCCCCGCAAGGTAGAGGATCAGGACGCCGGCGAGGCCGGCGGTGAAGGCCCAGCGAAATTCGTGGACCTTGTGGTGGCCGAGGTGAGGAAACAGGGTCGTGATGACCGACGGTTGCGCCACGTGCTCGCCGGGGTGCGCGGCATAGCGATGCTCGCGCGTCTTGGGATTGCCGGATTCCTCGGTGGTGCCCTGGTGAGCGCCACAGCGCGTGCAGAAAACGCCATCCGGGACGTCGTGCGCGCAATGGTCACACTGCAACGGGCCCAACCTCCAACAGGACGCCCCCAAGGGGCGAAGGGCCTAAAGGATAGGGCCGGGCGCGGCAATTGCAACACGGATGAGAGGGAACCCCCAGTGGTTCCCCTCATCGCCGGGCGCTTCGCGCGTGGCTGCTCTCCCTCCGGTATATCGATGGGATTTATTCCGAACTTATTCTCCACAT
>DATCPU010000071.1:0-11640 GCA_036569925.1 Candidatus Dormiibacterota bacterium | reverse complement strand
CACGGTCGAGCCGTAGTGGTGGACGGCGATGTCATCGGGCACCTTGCCCTGGAGAGAGTCGCTCGAATAACGGGCGAGCTGCTCGCGCATGTCGGTCAGCGAGTCGAGGAGGCTCTCCTGTGGTTGGCCCGTCGCAAATGGGGCGTAGTACGTGTGCGTCGACTCCTCATAGAGGAAGATCGACACGATGTCAGCCCTGGAGGCGTGCTGCATGTCGGCGACCACGCCGCGAAGCACGGCCCCAAGGCCCCACGCTGATTCCAGAGGCGGGCGCATTCTGTCTTCAGCACATAAGAATGAGGGATATGCGCGGACAGCCGAGGCCTGAATATCCCCGACCCAGCTTGAGGCGCCGGGACTGGGTGAATCTCAACGGTGAGTGGGATTTCGGGGCGGGCGACTCCAGGAGCTTCGATCGGCGAATCCTGGTTCCTTTCTGCCCTCAGTCACAGCTTTCAGGCATCGAAGAGCGGGTGCCTGGCGATGTGCTTTGGTACAGGCGCCGCTTTGACGGGCCGGATTCCAAGCGGCTCCTTCTGCACTTCGGAGCGGTCGACTATCGCGCCACGGTTTGGGTCAATGGGGAGGAGGTCGCCACGCATGAGGGAGGCCATACACCTTTCTCAGCCGACATCAGCCGCTTTGCCGGCCGCCACGACAACATCCTCGTCGTCCGCGCCGAGGATCCCTTTGCAGATCTGACAATCCCTCGGGGCAAGCAGTACTGGAAGGAGAAGTCCGAAGAGATCTTCTACACACCGACCAGCGGGATCTGGCAAACGGTGTGGCTGGAGCCACTGCCCGTGCGCTACATCGCTAACCTTGTGCTGCGCCCGGACCTGGAGGCCTCGATGGTCGACATCGAGGTTACTGCCGCGGGCGGGGTCGATGTCGTGGTCACGCTGGATGGAGAGGCAGTCGGCCGCTGGCGTGGATCAGACAAGGGGCGTATTGCGTTGAGCCGCGTCCAGCCATGGAGTCCCGAGGCGCCGCACCTGTACGAGGTCGACGTCAGCATGCTTGACGGCGCCGACCGCGTCGTCACCTACTTCGGTTTGCGGAAGGTCGAGACGAAGGACGGCCGCCTCTGCCTGAATGGCGCGCCATACGTCCACCGTCTCGTCCTCGACCAGGGCTACTTTCCGGGCGGCCTGCTCACGGCCCCAGCCGATGGCGATCTGCGACGCGACATCGAGCTGGCGAAGTCGATGGGGTTCAACGGCGCGCGCAAGCATCAGAAGGTCGAGGACCCGCGCTGGCTGTACTGGGCTGACACCCTTGGCTTCCTCGTGTGGACGGAGATGCCTGATTTCCATGAGCGCTCGCCCGAGGCGGAGCGCCGATTGACCTCCGAATGGCGCGAGGCGGTGCTCCGTGACTCACATCATCCATCGATAGTCGCGTGGGTTCCGATGAACGAGAGCTTCGGGCTCGGACCGAGCCCACCGGCCGCGTTCCTGGACCACCTCTATGAGGTGACACATGTTCTAGACGCCACCCGGCCTGTCATGTCGAACGATGGTTGGGAGCACGCCACCAGCGACATCTGCACCCTGCACGATTACGGCTCAGCCCGAGAGCTGGAGGCCCGATATCGCACAGTGGAGTCGGCCCTGACGAATCATCCGCATCCCGTGTACATGCCCGGCCACGCTTATCACGGCGAGCCGATCGTCGTCAGCGAGTTCGGTGGCATGGCACTCGCGGGCTCGGGCGGCTTTGGCTGGAACGAGGCGGCCGGGCCCGAAGGCCTCGTGAGCGAATACAGGGAGATGGTGGCGGCGCTGATGGCGCCCGGACCGGTCGAGGGCTTCTGTTACACGCAGCTGACGGATATCGAGCAGGAGAAGAACGGCCTGCTGACCGAAGATAGGCAGCCAAAGGCCGACCCGGCCGTGCTTCGCCAGATCACACAGACCCCGAAGCAACGCTAGCCCGGCAGCATGCCCGCCCGAGCCACCGCGCCCAGCCACGCTGCGCTCGGTTTCGGTTGCCTCGCGAACGTGTGCCGATCGACCGCCACCAGGCCGAAGGTTGGCCCATAGCCAAACGCCCACTCGAAATTGTCGAGGAGCGACCAGTGGAGGTAACCCCGCACGTCGATGCCCTGCGCCATGCATGACTGCACCTCGCGCAGCGCGGCGTCGATGAACGCGACCCGCTTCTCGTCGATTGACGTCGCGATCCCGTTCTCGGTCACGAGGATTGGGATACCTCCAGTGCTTTTCCAGGCGCGCCTGATCGCGCCCCCCAACGCCTGCGGATAGTACTCGTAGCCCATCTGGGTTGTGTCGTCCGCCTCTTCGATCTCTCGCGTCCAATCGCTCCAGTCGTGGCCCGGGCTGCGCGGTCCCTCGGGCCCGATGCGAAAGCGCGTGTAGGTTTGGACGCCGATGAAGTCGTCGCGGCGCGCAAGCTCGAAGAACCGGTCGTTGATGCGCGACTCAATCTCGAGCGACGTGTTGCCTGGCTCCGCGCCCTCCTCGTACTGCAGATCGGGGATCGCGAGCGTCACTCCGACGGGCGCGCTCGTGTGAGCCCTGATGGCTGCGGCTCCCGCCGCATGCGCCTCCAGCAGGTTGTCGATGGCAGCTTGCGCACCGGCGTTGTCGTCGGTGTGGCCGGGGGGATTGATACCCAGTAGATATCCGCTCTGGCCCAGGCCCTGCGGCTCGTTGAGCGTGCAAGCGATCCCAATCACGTCTCCAAGCGCGGCTGCGGCGCGATCGCAGTAACGCTCGAACAGCGATGGAAATCGTTCGGAAGCGAATCCTCCCAGGTCGAGCAGCCACTTCGGCGAGGTGAAGTGATGGAAGGTGAGGATCGGGGTCACCGCATTCCGGTGGCAGGCCTCCAGCATCCGCCGGTAGTGGTCGAGCTGAGCCCTCGAGAACTCGCCGTCTGCCGGCTCGATGCGTGCCCATTCGATGCCGAACCGGAAAGCGTTCATTCCGAGGCCCGCAAGCATCGCGATGTCGTCGGCAAACCGGTGATAGAAGTCGCACGCGTCGCCTGAGGGCTCGCGGCAGAGGGTGCCTTCGCGATGCTCCCACCACCACCAGTCGCTGTTGATGTTGCCGCCCTCGACCTGGTGGGGGCCCACCGCGGCCCCAAACAGAAAGCCTTCGGGAAAGGAGTTGGACATAGCCGGCCAATCTAGCATCCCCCGGCCCGCCCTCCACCAAAGATCGAATTCGCGAATCGACACGCGCCAGACTCCGCGTTATGATCCGGAAAACGGATAGGGGCCCGCCTGGGCGTTTTGGGGGTTGTTTAATGATCAGTCGTAAGCTGACAAGCCTTATCGGTGTAGCGATGGCTGCTCTCGTGGCGCTCGTCGCCTGTGGCACGGGTTCGACAGCGGGCAAAGGCTCTGTGCATGTGCTCGCCGTGTGGGCAGCCGCAGAGCAGGATTCCTTCATGGCAACACTGAAGCCTTTTGAAGATCAGACAGGTATCAAGGTCCTCTACGAGAGCACCCGAGACGTCGACTCGGTGCTGGCGACCCGCATCGCGGCGGGCAACCCGCCTGAGATCGCCGCCCTACCGAGCCTCGCCAGCGTGAACAAGTACGCCGGGCAGGGCAAGCTGGTCCAGCTCGACAACGGGATCCTCGACATGAACACGATGAACTCCCAGTACTCGCCGGGCTGGATCAAGCTCGGGACCGTCAACGGCAAGCTCTACCAGATCTTCGCCTGGGCTTCTGTCAAGGGGCTCATCTGGTACAACCCGACCAAGTTCGCCGCCAAGGGCTACACGGTGCCCAGCACGTGGGCTGATCTCATGACCCTCCAGGCCAAGATCAAGTCCGACGGCACCACCCCATGGTGCATCGCCGTCAACAGCGGAGCCGCCTCCGGTTGGCCGGGCAGCGACTGGGTCAAGGAGATCGTCCTCAGCCAGTCCGGACCTGCTGTGTACGACAGCTGGTGGCAGGGCAAGACCAAGTGGACCGACCCCGCGATCAAGCTTGCCTGGCAGACCTGGGGACAGATCCTCGGGCCGAATGACGCCAACGTCTCCGGCGGCTCGAAGACCATCCTCTCCCAGCCCTTCGGCAACGGGGGCGACGGGATGTTCAAGAGCCCGCCGAAGTGCTACATGCACAACCAGGCCTCCTTCATCACCGACAACTTCGTGAAGCAGGACAAGGCCGTCCCGGGCACCGACTTCAAGTTCTTCCCGCTGCCCGACGTCGATCCGCAGTACGCGGGCGCGCACGTGGGCGGCGGCGACTCCTTCTCGATGTTCAAGGACACCTCGCAGTCCCGCGCGCTGATCAAGTACCTCACCACTCCGGAAGCGCAGGCGATCTGGGTCAAGCGTGGCGGCAAGCTTTCGCCAAACAAGACTTTTGACCCCGCCAACTACCCTGACGACATCACACGGCAGGTCGCGGCGGTCATGACCGGTGCGAAAATCTTCGACTTCGATGCCGGCGATCTCATGCCGACCGCCATGTTCAACGCTTACTGGCAGGCCGTGCTCAAGTTCGTGGCGGATCAGTCGAAGCTTGATTCGATTCTGCAAAGCCTGGACGCAGTTCAAGCGACCTCATACAAGTAAAGAAAGCGTAGAGGGAGGAGGGATCGGCTATGGACTTCAGCGTCCTGCTGTCCGACATCCCCACACTTTTAGTCGTCATCCTTGGCGTGCCGGCGGTCCTCGCCGCCTATATCGTGGGCGGCGAGTACCTGGTACGACTGCTGCCGGACAAGGCTCGGCCGGCGGTCAGGCCATGGATCTGGGTCGGCCCGGCGCTCATCATCGTGGGCGTCTTCCTCGTCTACCCGGTTTTCGGTACGGCATGGAGGAGCCTTTTCGACAGCTCAGGTAACAACTTCGTCGGCCTCGACAACTACGCCAACCAGCTCAGCGGCTTTCCGAACGGAAACGCGTGGGTTGCGGTCAGGAACAACATCTTCTGGCTGATCCTCTTCACGTTGCTGGTGCTCTTCTTCGGGCTTATGTTCGCGGTGTTGAGCGATCGCGTGCCTTACGAGAGCCCGATCAAGTCACTGATCTTCATGCCGATGGCGATCTCGTTCGTCGCTCTCGCGGTCATCTGGCTGTTCATGTACAGCTATCAGCAGCCCGGCGATCCGCAGACGGGAACGATGAATGCGATCCTCCAGGTCTTCCACCACGACCCTATCACCTGGGTACAGGACCCGCATATCGCCACCTTTGCTTTGATTGCCGCAGGCATATGGGGTTTTGTCGGCTTTGCCATGGTCATCCTGTCGGCGGCGCTCAAAGGCATTCCGGGTGACCTCCTCGAGGCGGCGCGCGTGGACGGCGCAGGCGAGATCACGATCTTCCGCCGCGTCATCTTCCCGCTGATGATGCCGACGATAGTGGTGGTCGGCACGACCTTGGTCATCTTCGCGCTGAAGGCCTTCGACATCGTCTATGTGATGACGGGCGGGAACTACGACACGGACGTCCTCGCCAACCGGATGTACAAGCTCGCATTCCAATCCCCATTTGAAAGTGGCTTGTCAAGCGCCGTCGCGATCATCCTCGTGGTGGCCGTCGTGCCCGTGCTCATCTTCAACCTGCGGCAGTTTCGAGCTGTGGAGGCAAGACGATGACGATAGCCAGCGAGCGCGTTGCGGTGCCCGCGGTCGAGCGGCGGCTCTCGCCCGAGTGGCTCGGAAACATCTTCTCGAAGTCCCTGCTCCACATCGTGGTGATCGGCATCACGCTCATGTGGATAGTGCCCACCTTGGGCCTGCTCGTCAGCTCCTTCAGGTCTCCGTCCGACATCGCCTCGAGCGGTTGGTGGACCGCGCTCTCGCCGCCGTTCAAGTTCACGCTGGACAACTACACGGGCGTGCTGAACACCAGCAACCTCGGCACCAGCTTCTTCAACAGCTTCATGATCACGATCCCTGCCACTGTCATCCCGGTGAGCATCGCGGCCTTCGCCGCGTACGCCTTCTCGTGGATGAAGTTCTGGGGCCGGGACTTCTTCTTCCTCGCCCTGGTCGGCCTGCTGGCCGTGCCTCTCCAGGCGACCTTCATCCCGATCCTGAGCCTGTTTGTAAAGTTTGGTTTGACTCCGGACAACGTCGGTTTCCTCGGCCTGTGGCTCGCCCACACCGGCTATGGCCTTCCCTTCGCGATCTACCTGCTCGCCAACTTCTTCCGCTCGCTGCCCACCGACCTCTTCGAGTCGGCTGAGATCGACGGCGCGGGGACTCTTACCGTCTTCTTTCGGATCGTGCTGCCGCTGTCGGTGCCTGCGATCGCGTCGCTGGTCATCTTCCAGTTCCTTTGGATCTGGAACGACTACCTCGTGGCCCTGATCTACGTCGGCGGGACCGCAGACTTTGCGCCACTGACTGTAACCATCGCCAACCTCGTCAACTCGAACGGCCAGGGCTGGGAGCTCTTGACCGCTGCGGCATTCTTCTCGATGATCGTGCCGTTGATCGTGTTCTTCAGCCTCCAACGCTTCTTCGTGCGCGGCATTCTCGCCGGTTCGGTTAAGGGGTAATAGAAATGGCATCAGTCACCTTCGACCACGTTGTGAAGCGATACACGGCGGATCTGACCGTCGTGAAAGACTTCAACGTCGAGATCAAGGACAAGGAATTCATGGTCCTGGTCGGCCCCTCCGGATGCGGCAAGTCGACGGCGTTGCGAATGCTGGCCGGTCTGGAAGCAATAAGCGAGGGACAGATACGCATCGGCGACCGCGTTGTCAACGACATCGCCGCCAAGGACCGCGACATCGCGATGGTCTTCCAGTCCTACGCGCTCTATCCGCACATGAGCGTGTACGACAACATGGCATTCCCGCTCCAGATGCAGAAAATGAAGAAGCCGGACATCGATAAGCGGGTCAAGAGCGCGTCTGCCATCCTCGGCCTCGACAACTTCCTAGCACGAAAGCCGCGAGCCCTCTCAGGCGGCCAGCGCCAGCGCGTCGCCCTCGGCCGCGCGATTGTGCGCAACCCCAAGGTCTTCTTGCTCGACGAGCCGCTGTCGAACCTCGACGCCAAGCTGCGCGGCCAGACGCGCATCGAGCTGCAGAAGCTGCACCGCGACCTCGAGACCACGTTCATCTACGTGACCCACGACCAGGTCGAGGCGATGACGATGGGCGATCGGATCGCGATCATGAACGCAGGCATCCTGCAGCAGGTCGGCACCCCAGGTGAGATCTACGACCACCCGGCCAACCTGTTCGTCGCGGGCTTCATCGGCAGCCCGACCATGAACTTTGTGCCGGCGACTGTCGAGAATGCCTCCGCGAAGGCGTCGGGCTTCTCGGTGAAGCTGCCCAAGCCGATTTCTGCCACCAAGGGGACCCTCGGGTTCCGGCCCGAGGCGGTTACCGATCGCGTCACCGACGAGGCCAACGCGATGCAGATGAAGGTCGACGTGGTCGAGCGGCTTGGCTCTGACCAGTTCCTGTACGGCAAGGTGGGAAGCGACTCAGTCACCGCGCGAGTCGATCCCCGCATGAAGGTCGACCCGGGCGACACCGTCAAGCTCGGCCTCGATACGCGAACGCTGCACTTCTTCGACGCCGAGACCGAGCTCGCTCTTATCTAGCTCAGTGTTCGGGTAGGTCTCCGTTGGAGACCATTCGCGCGCGCGAGGATTTCGACAGCGCGCGCTTCAAGGCGTTTCGCCGGGCGATCCAGGCCGCGCTCACCCGCCGCTCCAAACGCCTCCTGTCGCTCGACCGCGTGCTGGCAGCTGCAGGGCTCGAAGGCAAGTCATTCGGCGGCGTGCAGGAGATACCGCTCGACAAGGTGGTCGGGTCGGCGGCCGCCGACGCCAAGGCCCAGGATTTCGATCCAGGGTTCCTGCCCGCCAACCGGCGGCTGAGGGATCGCTGGACGCGTATCTACACGGCGATGGTGGAGGGCGACGAGCTGCCGCCAATCGATGTCTACAGGCTCGACGGCTACTACTACGTGATCGACGGGCACCACAGGGTCTCGGTGGCTCGAAGTCTCGGCCGCAGAGAGATCAACGCGCGCGTCATCGAGGTGAAGACGCGCGCGCCGGTAGGCTCCGGGGTTGATGGCGCAGCGCTGCTGAGGGCGGCCGAGTACTCTGCGTTTCTTGATTGCACCCAGCTGCACCACACCCGCCCCGAGGCGCGGCTCGAGTGCAGCCGGCTCGGGCGCTACGACGAGATCCTCAAGCACATCCTGGGCCACAGGTATTTCCTGGGGCTGGAGCAAGGCCGAGAGGTTACGGTGGCCGACGCGGCGGCCAGCTGGTACGACAACGTATATCAGCCGATCATCAAGCTCATCCGCAAGTACCGGGTGCTCGAGCTGATGCCCGGCTCTACCGAAGCCGACCTGTATGTGGAAACCACCAGGCGATGGCTGCAGCTGAGCAAGGAGGGCGCACCCTCAGGCCCCGATCCGGCCTTGCATTCGCTGCTGGACGATGAATCCGTGAGCTTCTGGAGACGGCGGCGATCACTCGAGCTGGACCCGGAACCGTGATTGGCCTGATCTTCGGGCCGCCCGGCAGCGGCAAGGGCACCCAGGCGGCTCACGTGGAACGCGAGTTCAAGCTATCGCACCTGTCGACGGGCGACATCCTTCGCGCCGAGGTGGCGCGAGGTACCGAGATCGGCAAGGAGGCCGAGCGGATCATGAGCGCCGGCGACCTGGTCCCGGACGGCCTCATCATCCGTATCGTCCAGGGCATCCTGCGCGACCCCGACGTCAGCTCGGATGTGCTGCTGGACGGGTTCCCCAGGACCCTGGACCAGGCGAAGGCGCTGGACCAGATGCTGGCCCATGAAGGCCACAACGTCGATTTCGTCATCGCATTCAAGGTTCCGGAGGACGTCCTGATCGAGCGGCTCCTGCACAGGGCAGAGGTGGAGGGGAGGGCGGACGACACGCGGGACGCGATCACCGAGCGAATGCACGAATACAGGCACCTGACGGAGAAGGTCCTGGGCCACTACCGAAAGGCAGGGGTAAAACTCCACGAGATCGACGGACTCGGAGCGGTGGAAGAGGTTTTCGACCGCATCAAGCTCGCTCTCAAGCGAACTAATTAGAAAGGCGCCCCCCCCCCTCGCGGGGGAGGTGGCGGGCGAAGCCCGTCGGAGGGGACGGCCAACACAGCACAGGTTTGCAGAACACCGGCCTATGCTTGGCGTCTGGAGTTCGCGCTGGGGAGCGTGTAGGACGGCAAAGAAGGCTCGCGTCGAGGATCTCGGTCACCCCGGGACCAAATCGGTGAATGGAAACGGGCGCGCGCCCCGCCCCGTCGCGGCCCCTGTCACCGCCTCGCCCACCCAGAGCGCCTTCCCCCCGATCGCCGACTACGCCTTTCTCTCCGACTGCGAGGTCAACGCCCTTATCGCCCCCAGCGGCCGCGTGGAGTGGATGTGCCTGCCCCGGCCCGACAGCCCCAGCGTCTTCGCGGCCATGCTCGACCGGGCGGCGGGCGGCTTCCGATTCGGCCCCATGGGCGTTGCCGTTCCCGCCGGCCGTCGCTACCTTCCCGGCACCCTGGTGCTCGAGACCACTTGGCGGACGCGCACGGGCTGGATGGTGGTCCGCGACGCCCTTTGCATCGGGCCGTGGTACCACGACCAGCGCCGCTCAGGCACCCACCGAAGGCCGCCCACCGACCATGAAGCCGAACACATCCTCCTCCGCACCGCGAAATGCGTGGTTGGCAGCGTTGAGCTCAGCCTCGACTGCAGCCCGGTGTTCGACTACGGCAAGACGGCGGCGCGCTGGGAGTACTCGGGTCCCGGGTACGAAGAGGCAATCGCGTCGGGAGGGCAGGGCGATGTGCCCCTGCGCCTTGTCACCGACCTGAACGTCGGCTTCGAAGGACCTGGAGCGCATGCCACCAAGACGCTTAAGGAAGGCGAGACGGCTTACGTGGCCCTATGCTGGCCGCGCTCGCAGTACTCCGCGTCGAAAGAGCTGTGGGCAGAACACCCACCTCCTGCGACCTGCGAAGAGGCCTTCGCACGCGTGGAGCGCACGGCGGACTTCTGGCGCGAATGGATCAACCACGGCGACTTTCCGGAGCATCCGTGGCAGAGCTTCCTGCAGCGCAGCGCCCTCACGCTCAAGGGGCTCACGTACAGCCCGACGGGCGCGCTGCTAGCGGCGGCGACCACCTCCCTTCCGGAGACGATCGGCGGCGAGCGCAACTGGGACTACAGGTACACGTGGATCCGCGACGGCACCTTCATGCTCTGGGGCCTGTACACGCTCGGTTTCGCGCGCGAGGCCAACGACTTCTTCTACTTCATCGCTGACGTGGCGGCGGGTAAGAAAGAGCTGCAGATCATGTATGGCATCGGCGGCGAGCACGAGCTGGGAGAGAAGACGCTCGATCATCTCGGCGGGTACGAGGGCTCGCGCCCTGTGCGTATAGGCAACGGTGCGTACAACCAGAAGCAGCACGACGTCTGGGGCGCGGTGCTCGATTCCGTCTACCTGCACACCAAGTCGCGCGATTATCTGCCCGAGGTCGTGTGGCCCATCCTCAAGCACGCTGTCGAATGCGCCATCGCGAACTGGAAGGAGCCGGACCGCGGGATCTGGGAGGTGCGCGGGGAGCCGCAGCATTTCACCTCGTCCAAGCTCATGTGCTGGGTGGCGTGCGATAGGGGCGCGCGGCTGGCCGAGCTGCATGGCGACAAAGACCTGGCCGTTTCTTGGCAGAAGGTGGCCGATGAGATCAAGTCGGACATCTGCGCGAACGGGGTGGACTCGCGAGGCGTGTTCGTCCAGCACTACGGGTCGACCGCGCTCGACGCATCGGTGCTGCTCATTCCTCTCGTGAGGTTTCTGCCGCCCGACGATCCGCGAGTGCGGGCGACAGTGCTCGCGATTGGCGAGGAGCTCACTGAGGATGGAATGGTGCTCCGCTACCGTACCGCGGAGACCGACGATGGCCTGCATGGGGAGGAGGGCACGTTCACGATCTGTTCCTTCTGGTTGGTTTCGGCGCTCGCGGAGATTGGCGAGGTGGTCAAGGCGAGGCAGCTCTGCGAGAAGATGCTGTCTTACGCAAGTCCGCTGCAGCTGTACGCGGAAGAGATCGACCCGCGAAGCGGTCGGCACCTCGGCAACTTCCCGCAGGCCTTCTCACACCTGGCTTTGATCAATGCGGTGATGCACGTGATCAATGCGGAATCCGGCGCCACGAACCAATTTGTCGCCACCGACACCACGGCGAGCTAGTCGCGCGATGCGCCATTCTTGCCCTTTTGGTCGCTTCCGCCGCCGGCGCGCGCGGCTAGCCAACTCCCGCCGGGACCGCTTCCTCCGCCCCGCGGAACTGCGCCGAGTACAGCCGGTGGTACGCGCCCCGAGCCGCGAGCAGCTCCTCGTGCGTGCCCTGCTCGACGATCCGACCCGCCTCCATCACCAGGATCAGGTGGGCGTCCCGAATCGTGGACAGCCGGTGCGCGATGACGAAGCTCGTGCGGTCGGATCGCAGGGCTGCCATCGCGTGCTGGACCAGCACCTCGGTGCGCGTATCGACGGAGCTCGTGGCCTCGTCCAGGATCAGCAGGGACGGGTCGGCCAGGAACGCCCGAGCGATGGTCAGCAGCTGCTTCTCGCCGGCGCTGACGTTGCTCCCCTCCTCATCGATTACGGTGTCGTATCCCAG
>DATCPU010000070.1:0-1960 GCA_036569925.1 Candidatus Dormiibacterota bacterium | reverse complement strand
GTGGAGGGCCCCGTGAATCCCGGCGTTGTGGACGAGAGGAAGCACGTGGGCGATCCGATCGCCCGGCCTCAGGTCAAACCGTTCGGCGGTGGCGAGCGCGTTGTACCAGTACTCGGCGTGGCGGCGGGGAATCGGTTTGGGTAGGGCCGTGGTTCCGCCCGAGAGCTGGATCACAGCGATCGTGTCTGAGTCCGTCCCCTCAACAGGCCGCCGCGTGAGGGGCGCGGCGGCAAGGTCCGCGAGGTCCGCTTCTCCTTGTCCGGAGCGGCCACGGGCTGTGATCGTGAGGTGGAGGGAGGGCACGGCCTGGCGGAGGTCGGCGGCAAGTGTCAGGAGCCGCCCGCCGCCGGCGTCGGCGTCGACCAGGTGCGCACGTGCACCGACAGCCCGTGCGATCGCCTCCAACTCGTGGCGGCCGTGTGCGGGCAGGGTGCAGACCGGCAGGGCGCCGGCCTTGATGATCCCGTACCAACCCTCGACGGTTTCCACACGGTTGCCGACCTGCATGAGCACTGGATCGCCTGCACGGAGTCCGAGGGCGCAGAGGCCGCTCGCGATGGCGTCGGTCCTGGCATCGAGCTCCGCAAAGGTCAGCCGCCGGAAGGGATCGACCACGGCCTCCGTGCGGGGGTGTGAACGAGCAATCGCGCTGAGTTCGGCGCCGATGGTGCCAAACCGCTCGGTCACTTTCACGCGCTCGTCACCAGGAGCGCGAAGTCGGCCCGCTCGGTGGCAACCGCAACCGCCGCATCGGCGGCGAGCTCGGCAGGAACCGCCACGGCGACCGGTGCGTGCGTAACTCTCCTGAGCCCCTCGGCGATGTCGAAGCGATCCAGCACCTGGCGCCGATCAGTGCTACCCGTGAGGAGGACGGGATCCCCGGGCCCAGCCGCCAGCGTCGTCGCGGCTGCCGACCATGGAGCAATCCCGTCGCATGAGAGCTGGACGAACCGATTGATGTCGCCCGGGTTGAGCAGGTGGCCTGCAAGGGCCCGGCCATCCAACCCATTCACGCCGATCGCGGGCGGCCCCGGCTGGCGTACCCGCTGAAGGGCAGCGTCGACGATCGTCGGGTTGTCGCGGGCAATGTCGGCCAGCGGTGAGCTTCCGGTGCGAGTGAAATAGCTGAGCATCAAGCTGGAGATAGGTAGCTCGATTCGCTGCTCCAACGATCCCCACCACCGCTGCGAGCGTTCGGCCCGCCATTGCAGATGCTCGACGGCCGGGCGCCGTTCGGCTTCGTATCCAGCGAAGGCTGTGATCGACCCACCACAGGCGACGAGGTTGTGCGCCAACGCGAGCGCGTCCTCCATCGCCATCCGGGTGCCTGAGCCGACGGTGTAGTGCGCGGTGTGCGCGGCATCGCCGATCAACACCACATTTCGGTGCGACCAGGCCTGGCACCGGACGACGTTGAAGGTGCTCCAGTGTGCGCGGCCGCTCTCGAGGCGTTGGCCGCCAAGGACTTCCGCAAACGTAGTCTCGAGGAATTCGAGGGTGGCCCGACTCTCCTTCTCCGACATTTGAGTGGCGTCCGCAGTGAAGCCGGCGGAGGCCAGCGCCTGCGCGGTGGTGTCGACCTGGAAGGTGCTGCGTCCGGTCGGATACGGCATCGCGTGGGCGCTGAATATCCCGTGCAGGGTCCGCTCCAGGATGAGGTTCATCGCATCGGCGGTGATGGGGGCGCCGCACCAGATGTAGGGAAGAAGCACCCGCTCGGTGGAGGCACCGAACTCACGGGCGAGCTCGTTCCTCGTCTGGCTGCCGACGCCGTCGGCGCCGATGACGATGTCTGCGTGCGCTGTGTCGGACAGGCTCGCGCGAACACCATTGATCACTCGGGCGCCGGCCTCTGAGGCGAGGGCGCGCAACTCGCGAAGCATCGAGTTCCGGCCGATCGCAGCGCCACCTCGATTGTCGACGGTCATCGCCTCCGCGCCCCGGCGCAGCGTCCATCTCG
>DATCPU010000069.1:0-2491 GCA_036569925.1 Candidatus Dormiibacterota bacterium | reverse complement strand
CATTGTCTTGAATCCGCCGGGTTAGGAAACCGGCTTGAGCTGCATCAGGATGTACGGCATCTGCGGGTCGCTTGGCGACGGGTTCATGTACGGCTGCGACTGGTTTGGCCAGCCGGTGTACTTCGCGCTGCTGAACACGTTCCAGTCCGCGCCATAGAGCAGCGGAGCCTCAGGCACGTCGGTCGCCATGATCTTCTCGAGCTGCTGCACGATCGGGTAAAGCGCGCTCGTGTTGCTGGGATCGGTGGCCGCGTACTGCGTCAGCGCCGACTGCGCCGCCGGGTTCGAGTAACCGATGAAATGCGCCGTCGAGTTGGCGTCCGTGTTGTCGAGCCAGTTCTGGTACTGGATGTAAGGGATGCTGCCGCCCGAGCCCCAGTGAATGGCCGTCTGCCAGTTGGCGGGCTGCGAGGTGATGTTGGTGTTCCAGTCGGAGTAGCCCTGCGCGGGCTTGGTCGTCACGTCCATGCCCAGGGGCTGAAGCTCCTGTGACATGAGCGCGGCGTTTTCCCAGTAGTCCGAGAAGGGCACTGGGTCGTAGACCGAGAACTTGATGATCTTGCCGCCCTTGGTCCAGCAGTTGGCGCGGTTGCTGCCGTCGCAGTTCCCACCCGACTTGAAGGTCCCGGCGGTCTTGTCGTAGTGCGATGACGCGGGAGCGGTCCAGCCGCCCGCGGTGAGAATGTCATAGACGTCGGCGCCGGCGGGCAGGTTGGCTGCCTTGGCCGTGGCCGCGTCCGGCACGCTGCCGGTGAGCGAAAGGTCATTTGCCATGCTGCCGTCGCTCGGAAGGAAAGCCTTCTGGTTGGGCAGAATGAGCGCGCTGGTCGAGCTCGCGCCCTGCTCGTAGCCCGACTCGCCGAGCTGCGAGAGGGCGTTGCGGTCTACGCCGTAGGTGATGGCCTTGCGGACCGCCGCCTCGTTGATTCCCGTGGCGCCGCCGTTGCCGGGGTTCAGGTTGAACCACAGCGTGACGGTGCTGCCCGCGGCGAACCAGGCGTGGTTCTTGAGTGGGTCGAGGTTGACGTAGTTCGCGTACACGTTGGGGATGTCGTTGCCTGCCCAGTCCAGCTGGCCGCTCACGAGCGCGTCGCTGGCCGCGGCGTTGGTGGCGATGGACGGGGTGTCAATCTCGGATTCCGGCGGCGTGCCGCCCCAGTAGTTCGGGTTCGGCTTCCACTTGATCAGCGAGCTCGAGTAGCTCTTCAACATGAAGGGGCCGGTGCCGACCGGGTTGTCGATCGTCATCGTCGGGTTGGCGGCGATCTGCGCCGCGACCGACGCCTTGAGGATGTAGGTGTTGCCCAGGATCGGGAACAGCCCGGTGTACTGGGCGTCCTTGAAGTGAAGGGTCACGTTGCTGCCTGACACTGTCGGGTCTGACGCCTGCGGCGGCACGCCCGTGGTGTTCATCTTCGGGTTCTCGAGCGCCTTGAAGGTGGCGGCGACGTCGGCCGGGCCGAACGCGGAGCCGTCATTGAACTTCACGTTCGGGCGGATGGTGACCTGCAGGTCCTTGCCGCCGTTCTGGAACGCGTATGCGGTTGCCAGCCAGTAGTGCGTGCCGCTGTCGGTCGCATCGAGCTGGTCGTACTCCACCAGCGGCTCGTTGACCAGCGTGCGCGTGCCCATGCTGGACGTGACCGAGTTGGTGTCATACGGGTTGAAGTCCTGCGAGAAAGTGACGCCTGTCGTCGGCTCGGCGATCAGTGGCTTGCCTCCCCCCGACGATGACCCTGAGCTGGGCGACGAGCTACAAGCGCTGGCCGCCACGGCAAAAGCCGCGCCCACGACCAGCCAAAGATGCGGTCTCCGATTCATCGATTTGTCACCTCCATGACGAACAGCCCGCTGACGGGCGGTGCAATTTGGACGGGATACCGGCACTGGGACACCACATCCCTCCATGGCCGACGACGGACGGCGGCGACCGAAACACCAGGGCTAGATCCAACCTTCCTCACCTCTTTATTTCGTTCTCCATCGATGCGCTGGGGGTTGCAAGGACGCCGTTTTCGCTGCCGCCTCGCTCGGCGGCGCTGACATGGAGCCAGCACGCGGCGACATGGCCCGGCGAGACGGCGATGCTCGGCGGGACCTCGCGCTTGCAGACATCCATCACGTAGGGACATCGAGGGTGAAAGCGGCAGCCGCTCGGCGGCGCGCTCAGGCTCGGCGGCGCCCCGCGTCCCTGCAGGTGCGGCGGCGTTGCCCGGTCGGGATCGGGCGCCGCCGACAGCAGCAGCTGCGTGTAGGGATGGGCCGGGCTGTCGGTCAGGTTCGTGCTGGGGGCCGACTCCACCAGCTGGCCCGCGTACATGACGACGATCGTGTCGGCCAGGTAGCGCGCCGAGGCGATGTCGTGGGTCACATAGAGGATGGCGAGGCGCTCCTCATCGCGAAGCTCGGCCAGCAGGTTGAGCACGCCCAGTCGAATCGACACGTCGAGCATCGACACCGGCTCGTCGGCGATCAACACGCGCGGACGCAC
>DATCPU010000068.1:0-5258 GCA_036569925.1 Candidatus Dormiibacterota bacterium | reverse complement strand
CCGGGCCGAGGCGCCGCCTAGGTTGGCGCCCGAGGTCGGCATCGGCATCGCCGGCTACGGAATGATGGGCAGGGCACACTCTTACGCGTACACGGTGGCGCCGGTGATGCGCCCCCTTCCGTGGCAGCCAAGACTTCGAGTGATCAGCGGCCGCGACGAGGTGAAAGTCGCCCGAGCAGCGGTGGCTTACGGCTTTGAGAGCTGGGTGGGCGACTGGCGCGAGCTGGTGACTCGACCAGATGTCGACATCGTCGACATCTGCACTCCGCCTGGAACTCATGCCGAGATCGCGTCCGCCGCCGCCGCCGCGGGTAAGGCTGTCATCTGCGAGAAGCCGCTGGCGGTCTCCTATGCGCAGGCGGCTTCCGCGACTGAGTCGGTGCGGCGGGCGGGTGTGTTGAATGCGATTGGCTTTAACTACAGGCGGCTGCCCGCGGTATCGCTGATGAAACGCATGATCGATGAGGGCGCGGTCGGAGGCGTCCGCCTCTGGCGGGCGACGTGGCTTTCGGACGAGTTCGTCGATCCGGCCATCCCGTTCGATTGGCGTTTCGACCGGGAGGTTGGCGGCTCGACCATCGCGGATCTCGGGAGCCATCTCATCGACCTGGCCTTGTGGATGGTCGGCGGAGTAGCGGAAGTCAGCGCCCAGTCGGAGACTTTTGTGCGCTCGCGGTCGAACCCCGGAGGCGCCGGCACGCTCCCCGTCACAGTCGACGAAGCCTCGGCGGCCCTGGTTCGGTTCGAGTCTGGCGCGCGAGGGGTGTTCGAGATGGCTCGCACCGCGGTCCGCAGGCCATGCGACTTCACGATCGAGGTCAACGGCGAGACCGGGACCCTGGTCTTCGAGTACGCGCGGCTGAATGAGCTCAAGTACGGCGAAGGCGCCGATTCACCTGGCCTGTACGGCATGCGTACGATCCGGGCCGAGCAGGAGACCCATCCGTACGCGCGCCACTGGTGGCCGATCGGGCAGGGCGTCGGCTACGGCTCGAGCTTTGTCAACCACCTCGGCGATCTCCTCGAGCGCTGGCCGGCGGGCCCCTGGGAGCCCGACTTCAAGCAGGGTCTTGCGGTCCAGGCGGTGTGCGAGGCGATCGAGCGCGCGGCGGCGGAGCGCCGGTGGGTCGAGGTCGCGGAGGTAACGTCTCCTTGACGGAGTGCAGGGGTTCGGATATGTTTCTGGCACCTTCCGGGTTGGAACATTCCAATGGACCCAGTCGCGAGGCGAATCGGGACGGCTCCCTCCTCCGCGCAATCGCCGGCGGTACGTAAGCGGGACGTGTGGGCCTTCAGCGGCCCGAAGGGAGGAGTTAGGGATGGCGACTACGCCAGTCAGCGGTAAGGCGCCTGCGGGGCAGGGCCTGTTCACCCGACAGTCAAGTGGCCTCGTGCGCGAGCTTGGTATCCCAGCGGCGACAGCCATCTCACTCGCCTCGGTCGCCGTCGTGAACACTTTCATCAACTTCAATGCGGGCCTGACGGCGTTCAACCAGGCCGACATGACCCTGCCCCTACTCCTCGGCGCGGGCATCTGGCTCGTGGCGATGTTCGCGTACAAGTACCTGCTCGAGGCGATCCCACGTGCCGGTGGTGAGTACGTGTACGTCTCCCGAATCATCTCGCCCGCCCTTGGTGCAGTGTTCGGCATCGGCATCTGTATCGCGTTCACGTACATCCTGGCCGCGAACGCCAACTTCACCGCACAGTACTTTCCCTTCCTGCTGACCGCGCTGGGGGCTGCCTTTGGCAGCTCGAGCATCAGCGACGCGGCCTCCCAGGTCACCAGCCACACGGCCATCGCCATCATCAGCGTCGTGATGCTGCTGGTCGTCGGCGCCGCGTCATGGGTCTCGTTGCGCCGCTTGGCGCAGGTCATCCTCGCCCTGGTCGTCGTGCAGCTCGTCGCGTTCCTGGTGCTCGGCTGGCTGCTGATCACGCACTCTCATAACGACTTCGTTACTGCATTCGGCGCCTTTAGCGGTCACCCGACGGCGTTCAACGACATCATCGCCGCGGCCAAGAAGGACAGCATCCCGCTCGGCGTGTCCCTGACCTCGTCGCTCACAGTGGTGCCGTTCATGGTCCTCAACTACAACGGGGTCCTGTACTCGTACTACGTCGGTGGCGAGCTCAAGCGCCCTGGCAGGACCTACATCTATGCCTCGGTGATCAGCATCGCGCTGCTCATCGTGGTCTGGGTCGGCGTCTGGCTCCTCATGCTGAACACCGTCGGGCTCGACTTCATGCAGTCCCAGGCCAAGCTTGGCGCCAACGATGCAACGGCGTACGGAGCCATCACCAGCCTGCAGTCTTCCGCAGGGGGTCTCGGCTACGGACTCGTCCTGTCAGGCGACCCTGTCTCCAAGATCCTCATCGGCATCGCTGTGCCGAGCGCGGAGCTGGCGGTCGACCTCGCCTTTGTCGCAGTCATCACGCGTGTGCTGTTCGCGCTTGCCTTCGACCGGCTTCTGCCCATCGGCCTGGCCAAGGTCAGCGAGCGCGGAGCCGTTCCGACCAACGCCATCATCGTGGCGGTGGCCGGAGGCATTGTCTTCGCGCTGCTGGCGGCCTTCCTGAACCTGGCGAACATCGTCGCCAACCTCGCGCTGTTCGTCGCCTTGATCATCCTCGCCGGTGGGGTGGCGGCGACCGCACTCCCTTACCGCCGTCCCGACCTCATCCTCAAGCCTGGCATGACGGAGGTGACCAAGGTCGGCGGCATTCCGGTGGCATCTCTTTGGGGCGCTGCCACGTCAGTGCTCGCACTGATCGTGGTCTTCCTGATCATTGCGCACCCGGAGGTGTTCGGCGCGTTCACCGTGTCGTCGGTGGTCACCCTGGTGCTCGTGCTCGGCGCCGGCCCTGTCATATATTTGATCGCACGTCAGATGCGCCTTTCGCAATCGTCGATCGATCTTCGCCTGGCCATGCGGGAGCTGCCTCCCGAGTAATCGAGTCGAGCAAGCCCCATGTTCGGTAGCCGTGCCAAGAAGCGGGCCCTCCGCATCTTCTTCGCGACCGATGTGCACGGCTCCGACCGGTGCTTCCGGAAGTTCATCGCGGCCGCGGAGACGTATGACGCCGACGTCCTGATCCTCGGCGGGGACATCGCCGGCAAAGGCCTGGTGCCGATCCGATCCGAAAATGGCTCGCTCACGGCTGAGGTCCGCGGGCAGAAGGTGACAGTGCCGCGGACGGAGGAAGACAAGCTCCGCGCTGAGATCAACCGCCTGGGCTTCTACTCGACCATGGCGGGAAACGAGGAACTTCAGCGGATGGAGAGCGACCCGAAGTTCGTGACCACCGCCTTTCACGACGCAATTGCTGATCAGATTCATGCGTGGTGTCGCCTGACCGAGGAGCGCCTGGCGCCGCGGATACGCTGCTTGATCACTCCCGGCAATGACGACCCCCTGTCCATCGACCCGGTGTTGAAGTCAGAACCACGGATCGAATGTCCGGAGCGTGAGCTGGCCGAGCTCGGACCAGTGCTCCTGGCGAGCTGCGGCGACGTCACCCCTACCCCCTGGAACACAGAGCGCGAGTTCAGTGAGGAGGACCTCGCCGAGCGCCTCGCTGCGATCCTCGACCCGGCGCCCGCGGGGAGTCATTTGGTGGTGAACTTTCATTGCCCGCCATACGGGTCTGGATTGGACTTCGCGGCGGAGCTCGACGAATCGCTCCGGCCTGTCATCCGAGGCGGCCGTCCGAGCATCATCCCCGTCGGCAGCAAAGCGGTTCGCGAGACCATCAAGAAATACGAGCCCGAGGTCGGGCTCCACGGCCATATCCACGAGTCGCGAGGCGCCCAGAAGATCGGGCGGACCATGTGCCTCAACCCCGGCAGCGACTACTCGGCCGACCTGCTTCGGGGCGCGATCGTCGATTTCGACGCGAACGGCGGCTACATCGACTTCCTCCTCACGTCGGGGTAGCCTGAGCGGCTGTGGTCGACCACGGTAACAATGCGGCCATGGGTGCCGCCAGTCCATTGGCGGACCCCGTGCTGGAGGCGAAGCGAGTGGTCGAGTCCGCCGCGAGGGCAGGGCTGACGATCAGAGTCCTGGGCGGTGTCGCCGTGCGCATGCAGGCGCCATCCGAACCGCCTCTTCTGCCGCGCTCCATCGGCGACATCGACCTCGCCATCAGGCAGGGAGGCTGGCGTGCCCTCGCCGATTTCCTGAAGTCATCGGGCTACGGAGCCGACGACATGTTCAACGCGCTCAACGGGGCTCGCCGCCTGCTCTTCTTCGACCGGGTCAACAACCGCAAGATGGATGTCTTCGTGGGCGAGTTCGAGATGTGCCACTCGATCCCCATTGCGGGGCGTCTCGACAAGCACCCGATGACGATTCCTCTCGCTGAGCTCCTGCTGACCAAGCTGCAGATCGTCCAGCTCACGGAGCGGGACATCCGTGACATCTACAGCCTCGCTTACCACCACCCCGTCAGCGCAGGCGACGGTTCCGGGATCGAGGGCGACTTCATCGCCGACCTGTGCGCCAAGGACTGGGGATTGTGGCGAACCTGCACCGCGACCATCCAGCAGAGCATCGCCCGATTGCCGGACTACGGATTGGGCCCCGAGGCATCGGACCTTATCGCGGCGCGCCTGTCGGCGCTCTTGAAGCAGATAGAGCTGGCGCCAAAGACCGCACGCTGGAAGCTGCGCGGCCGGGTGGGCGATCGGGTGCGTTGGTACGAGGAGCCGGAGGAAACGACGCCGACCCCGTAGCCGGAACAAGCGTGCAATTCGGGCACGAATGGGCGTTTCCAGCTCGATTAACAGCGCTGAAAGGGCACTTTTGGCGCTTTCTCACCATGGGAGCGCCATGCCTCGGCTGCTTGGCAAGGACCACACTCAGGTCATTGCATTCCATGGTACCTTGTGATACAATATAGCGGTGGCATTGGACACGCTCATCACTCAGATGCGCAAAGGCGCGCTCGAATACTGCGTTCTGGCTCTCCTTAAGGACCAGGCGCGGTACGGGTTCGAGATCGTCCAGCGCCTCGGCCAGATTGACGGGATGCTGACGAGCGAAGGCACGATGTACCCGCTCCTGGGCCGGTTGCGCCGGGACGGCCTGGTGGAGAGCGCATGGCGGGAGTCGTCCGCAGGCCCACCGCGCCGCTACTACAAGCTCACGGCCGGAGGTCAGCGAGCCCTTCGCGGGTTCAAAGACGAGTGGGCGACCTTCCGGGCCGCCGTCGACATGATTCTCGAAACAGGAGGCGCAAGATGACCGCACCGC
>DATCPU010000067.1:0-22775 GCA_036569925.1 Candidatus Dormiibacterota bacterium | reverse complement strand
CAATCAGGCAAGCCTGTGGGGGTTTTCGATACGCACGAGTGGGCGCCGCGCGTCCTCATCTCCAACTCGATGCTCGTGCCCGAGTGGGCGACGTGGGAAGAGTTCCGGCGCCTCGAGGCGCTCGGCTTGACCATGTACGGCCAGATGACAGCTGGGTCGTGGATCTACATCGGGACCCAGGGCATCCTCCAGGGCACTTACGAGACTTTTGCGGCGATAGCGCGCAAGCGCTTTGATGGTTCCCTCGCCGGGACCATCACGCTGACGGCGGGCCTTGGCGGCATGGGCGGCGCGCAGCCGCTGGCGGTCACGCTCAACGGGGGCGTCGCCATCTGTGTGGAGGCTGATGACGATCGCATCCGGCGGCGCATCGAGCTCCGATACCTCGACGTTCGCGCTGATGACCTCGAGCACGCGCTTCGCCTGGCGACCGACGCCAAGGCCGCTAGGCGAGCCGTGTCAATTGGGTTGCACGGCAACGCAGCCGAGATACTTCCGACGCTGGTCGCGCGTGGTTTTGGGGTGGACATAGTCACCGATCAGACGCCTGCGCACGACCCGTTGAGCTACATCCCGGCCGGCCTGACACCCGAGGATGCGCAGGAGCTGCGACTCGACGATCCTGGCGAGTACGTGAAGAAAGCCCGTGCGAGCATGGCGCGCCATGTTGACGCGATGGTCGAGTTTCTCGATCGCGGCGCGGAGGTGTTCGACTATGGCAACAGCCTGCGGGCAGAGGCACGCCTTGGCGGCAGCGCGCGTGCTTTCGACTTTCCCGGGTTCGTGCCTGCATACATCCGCCCTCTGTTCTGTGAAGGCAAAGGCCCCTTTCGATGGGTCGCGCTGTCGGGGGATCCCGCGGACATCGCGGCCACCGATCGCGCGATGCTCGAGGAGTTCTCGGACAACGAGCCGCTGGTGCGCTGGATCAAGGCCGCGGGCGAACGCGTCGCCTTCCAGGGGCTGCCGGCGCGGATCTGCTGGCTCGGCTACGGCGAACGGGCTCGGGCCGGCCTGCGCTTCAACGAGCTGGTGAGGTCGGGCGCCGTCCGGGCGCCGATCGTGATCGGCCGCGACCATCTCGACTCCGGCTCGGTCGCATCGCCCTACCGTGAGACGGAGGCGATGCTCGACGGGTCGGACGCGATCGCCGACTGGCCGATTCTCAACGCGCTGCTCAACACGTCGAGCGGCGCGTCGTGGGTCAGCGTGCACCACGGTGGTGGGGTTGGGATCGGTCGATCGATCCATGCCGGGATGGTGGTGGTGGCTGACGGCAGCGCGGAAGCGGCGCGCAAGCTGGAGCGGGTGCTGACCAACGACCCGGGCACTGGCGTCATGCGCCACGCCGACGCGGGCTACGAGCGCGCGATCGACGTTGCGCACGAGCGCGGCGTGCATATACCCATGAAGGCTTGAACGGGTCAGGGACCTGGCACGCCGACCAGGCCTGGCTCGGCCATCGAGCGGAGAACGTACTCATCGAGGTCGAGCTGGGGCGAATCGTGAGGGTGACAGAAGCTGTGAGGGCCCCGGCCGCCGCCACCCCGTTGCGCGGTTGGACGATCCCTGGTTTCGCCAATGTGCACAGCCACGCATTCCAGCACGTTCTCCGCGGCGCCACCGAATCAGGCGGTGGCGACTTCTGGGAGTGGCGCCAGCAGATGTATACAGCGGCCGAAGACTGGACTGGCGCAACGTATCTCGAACATTGCCGGCTCGTGTTTCGCGAGATGCTCGAGGCTGGGATCGCCGCTGTCGGCGAGTTCCATTACCTGCACGCATTGGGCAACGAGCTCGGCGAGGCGGTGGCCCTGGCCGCTTCGCAGGAGGGCATTCGCCTCACGCTGATCGACGCATGCTATTTGCGGGGCGGAGTGGATGGCAGGCCTCTTCAAGGCGCGCAGAAATCATTCTCGGACGGCGATGTCGATTCCTGGGTCAGGCGAATGGATGACTTCACCGTCGGCGAGGACGTTCGAGTTGGTGCGGCGATCCACAGCGTGCGTGCAGTCGATCCACCATCGATGCGAGCCGTCGCAGCCTGGGCGCGCAAACGCAACGCGCCGCTTCACATCCATCTCGCCGAGGTGCCGGGCGAAGTCGATGACTGCCTTGCGATCGAGGGTTGCACGCCGACGCAGCTGCTCGAGCGCGAGGGAATCCTGGGCTCCGACCTGACCGCCGTGCACGCCATACACGTGGGCGATGCTGACATTGGGCTCCTCGGCCGGCGCGGCGTTTCGGTCGTCGCCTGCACGACCAGCGAGCGCGACCTCGCGGATCGCGCCGGGCCGCTGGGCCTTCTCGCCGCCGCTGGAAGCCCGATCTGCGTTGGCAGCGATTCGAACGCGGTCATCGACATGCTCGAGGAGGCGCGCGGTCTCGAGCTCGACCAGCGTCGCGCCACGGGCCGGCGAATTCATCACCAACCCATCGATCTGTTTCGGGCGGCCACCATTGAAGGAATGCGCGCGTTGGGCTGGGAGGGCGGTGAGCTCAAAGCCGGGATGCTCGCGGACTTCGTGACTATCGACGCAACCAGAGATCTCGACCTCGGCTACCTGATGTTCAGCCGGTCAGCTCGTGATGTGAACAACTTGGTGGTTGGCGGCACGACTGTGGTGTCTCGATGAGGCGGCTCACCGGAATCGGGCGGCTGTTCACAGGCACGGCGGCGGGCGTCATCGAAAAGGCATCGGTGATCATTGACGACGAGAACGTCGCGTGGTGCGGGCGCGAGGGGGAGGAGCCTCTCGATCTGATGGGCTATGTCAGCGAGGACGAGGATTGCGGTGGCGGGCTCGTGACCGCAGGCTTGATCGACGCACACACGCACCCTGTCTACGCGGGCAACCGGATGGCCGAGGTGGCGATGCGAACCGCGGGCGCGTCGTACTCCGAGGTCGCCAAGGCAGGCGGCGGCATCGTCGCCACGGTGAAGGCGACTCGCGCGGCAACGCCACGGGCACTCGAGGACGCAACGGCCTTGCGACTCAAGCGGTGGCTGGAAGGCGGGGCGACCACTGTCGAAGCCAAGACCGGGTATCACCTAGAGCAACAGGGCGAGCTGGAATCGACGCGCATCCTGAACCGCCTAAGCCAGCGCGCGGACCTGCCGCGCATCGAGGTGACTTTCCTCGCCGCGCACGCGCTGCCACCGGACCGCGGCGCCAAATTTGGCAAGTACGCGAAGGAGGTCGCGCGCTGGTGCCCCGAAGCGCATCAAGCCGGGGCGCGCTTTTGTGACGTGTTTTGCGACGAGGGCTACTTCAGTGTCGCCCAATCGCGCCACATCCTGAAAGCCGCGATCGAGGCAAAGCTCATTCCGCGGATCCATGCCGATGAGCTGGCCCGCACCGGCGGCTCGCGCCTGGCAGCCGAGCTTCACGCGGTGTCCGCGGACCACCTGCTCTGCGCGAATCGCAGCGACGCGGCTGCGCTCGCTCGCGCGGGCGTCGTGGCCACCCTTGCGCCGGGCACAGCGATGTCCATCGGCAAGCTGCCCCCGGTCAAAGAGCTGGCAGCGGCCGGCGCCGCCATCGCGCTGGGCACCGACCACAACCCGGGCACGAGCGGCATCACGAGCATGAGCCTGGTGGTGGCGATGGCGGTAGGCGTCTTCAAAATGTCGGCGGAGCAGGCGCTGACCGCCGCGACAGTTGGAGGCGCCCTTTCAATCTCGCGTTCGGATAGAGGCGCAATCGCCCCAACGATGCTTGCGGATCTCGTCCTTTGGGAGGCCGATCACGAGGGTGCTTTCGCCTGGGCATATGGTCTTAAGCCGCGCAGAGTCTGGCGCGGAGGAGTACCGATCTTGTAATCAACGTTGCAAGAAAGCGGCAAACAAGGTACAAGTTCTACCAAAGACCGCCGTTTAACCATCCGATTTACAAAGATGCGGTCATGGAGGAATTGTTCTAGTGGCTAAGTGGAACCCGCTGGCGTTGAAGCTCTTGATGTGGGTCATGGGCGTGTTGATAGTTATGGGCTCAGGGCTGGGCTTCATTGGTAGCACCTTCTTTCAGTTCGACAGTTGGGCCGGCGTTTCGGGATCGGTGGCCGGGATCGCTTTTGGCGCCGGCATCATGATTGCCGGCTTCGACCCCGAAGGAAATGTGAGCTGGGTGCGAGCTCTGATCCTCTACGCGATCCTCGAAACCGTCTACCAGATCTTTAACTGGATAAGCATTGGGCGTTTCGACATCATTCCGTTCGTGATTGCCGTGATCGTCGCGGTAATGCTTCTCGTGCTGTACCCCAATAAGGCGCAGCTCTGGATGAGTTCGAGCAACACGATGGCCCACAAGGCATAAGCGAGAAAACACTTTCGTAAAGGGGGCAGCGCCGCTGCCCCCTTTTTCATAACCCAGGCACGCTCCTTGACTCGTGCAATTCAGCGTCCAAGGCGGGCGAGTCTTCGCGACGGCGGCCACCCGCGGTGAAAATGCCTCGGAATGTAAGCATCACGAGCCAGATCGGTTGCCAGAGCACGATTGGGATACGAATGCTGATCGCGGGTCCCTGCGCGCACAGGACGCCGACTGCCAGCCACGCTTTTTCCGCAAGTGAGACAGGCTCGCGCAGAACCAGCCATGCCGCGATAGCAACCCCGACGTAGTCGTACTCGTGAATGTGAATGGAGCAAACCAGGGTCGCCAGCAGACCGATCGCAAAAATCACATTCCACGATCGCCGCTGGCGCCACATCCCCACTACTGCCGCTGCCAGAACAATTCCTTCACCGACGACTAGCGACGCCTGCGGGCCGAAAGGTTGAATCAGAGGCGTCGCTGTGAAGCCTGGATCTGATGCCGCCCACTCCAGGACGGCCAGATAGGTTCCAATCCCATTAGCGCCGATAACGACTGCAAAAAGCGCCCCTAACACTGCTGTCGCCGCGAGCCAATAGGCCGCTGCTCGGGGGAATCCGCCGATCAATAACACAACTGGCAGGAGCGCCACGTCTTGTGGCTTGATGACCGTCGCCAGCGCAAGCAGCACGCCGGCCTCAACCTCGCGATGTCGGGCCGCCATCCACCAACACCCAATCGCAAGCGCGTATGTGACGAGGACCGGTTGGCCCCGTTCGAGCGAGAACACCGTGGGCCAGAGCGCAAGTGTGCAGAGCAGGATCGTGACGCGTGCGAAACCGATACCCGGGCTGGCCAGCCACCACGCCGCCACCGACGCCGCAATGTTGATCACCGTCCATAGGACGAAGGCCGCGGTGAGCGGCATGGTTGTCAGTGGCGCGATGAGGAATGCAAGAAGGGGCGGATTGTCGTAGGTGTAGCTTGGGACTATCCGGCCGGCCGCCGGTCCGAAAGCCACCGATAGCGCCTGCAATTTGTCCGGGTCGTACATATGGGACCAACCCCACCTCTGGCCGGCCTGCGCGGCGAGATAAAAAAGCCGGAAATCAGTCGCTGAAGGGTCTGATCGCACCAGTCCGACGAATCGAATGAGCTCGAATGTCAAACACCAGGTTCCGATGAGAGCGGCAATCGCCAGCGACAAGCGCGGAAGCTTTTGGGGTCGAGGTACGGGGCCAGTAAGAGCAGTCGCCCTGTAGGCGGGGCCGAACGACCCGATTGCGCGAAGCACTTTGATGGCAGGCCTGGTCTGGGCCGCCACGCGCTTAGCGAGAGACATCCCAGGCATTAGTCGGTCCCCGGCTCATCTCCGCTGACTATCCAGCGCCCACCGCCGCCGGCCGAAACCAGGTCGTCGGCAGCCTGCGGGCCCCATGTCCCCCTGGTGTAGGGCTCTGGATGGCCTTCCGCCTCCCACGACTTGAGGAGGCCATCGACGATCTCCCACTGCAGCTCGATCTCTTCGGCGCCTGGAAACGCGGAATGTCCACCCGCCAGCACCTCAGAGAGCACGTTCTCGTACGCGTCAGGCAGTGGGGCCCCGATCAGTCCGGCATAGTCGAGCTTCATGCCCGCGGGCACCATCTCGAATCTCGTGCCGGGTCTCTTGGCACCGATACGGATGGTGATGCCTTCGTCTGGCTGGATGCGGATCACTATCAGCGAAGGCACGCCACGCTGGCGGTTGCCCCCGATGCGAAGGTGCGGAGCATCGCGCAGCCTGATCACCACCTCGGTGACCCTGCGGTGCAGGGCTTTACCCGTGCGCAGAAATATCGGAACGCCGTCCCAGCGCCAGTTCTCGATCGATAGGCGAACAGCGGCATATGTCTCGCGCCGCGAGTCGTTAGCCACTGCCTCTTCGTCGAGGTAGCCGAGGTACTGTCCGCGGACCGCAGAGTCTGGATGGATCGGCGACATTGCGCGCAGAGCTGCGCGCTTGGCGCGGCGGACGTATTCGGCGTCGAAAGTGGTGGGCGGTTCCATGGTGACGAGCGCGAGGAGCTGGAGCACGTGGTTCTGGATAATGTCGCGCACCGCGCCGGTCTGGTCGTAGTACCCGGCGCGTTTTCCGATGCCTTCCTTCTCCGCCACCGTGATCTGGATCGTCTCGACGAGATTGCGATTCCAAACCGGCTCGAACAGTGAGTTCGAGAACCGGAAGGCGAGCACGTTCTGGACCGTGTCCTTCGCGAGGTAGTGGTCGATGCGAAAGATCTGTTGCTCGTCGAAAGCCTTCGCGAGCTGCGCGTTGAGCTTGCGAGCGGACTCGAGGTCATGGCCTACCGGCTTCTCGACGACAACGCGCCGGGTCGCGTCTCCCTTTGAGGTTAGCTTTGACTGCGCGAGCGTGCGCATGATGTCGCCTGCGGTCTCGGGCGGCGTCGCCATGTAAAAGATGACGTGCGCAGAGTCTTCAGTCAGCCTCTTCAAGCCGGCGAACGTGGCGTGCGACTTGTAATCGATTCGTGCCCACTCGGCGGTCGCGGCCAGGCGCTGGCTGCCGCTGCGCTTCTTCACGATGGCGCGGAAGGCGTTGGTCGACATCGCGGTGCGGCCCGCACCAATAACGCGGAGCTCCATCCCGTCAGGTGACGCGAGGCGCTTGAGGGAAGGCAGGATTTTGCGCTGCGCGAGGTCGCCCGAGGCGCCGAAGATGACCAAGTCAACCCGTGGAGCCACGGTTGAATCCTAGTAGGTGATCACCTCGGTGCCCGCGATGTCATCCTGGACGTCGCTCATTCGCAGGGCGGCGAGGGGCAGCAAAGCGAGCCGGACGAGGGCCTGCCCGATTGTCAACTTCGAGCCGTCGACGGATACCACGCGCTGCTTCGTCAGTGCGCCGCCGAGCGTGACGCCTGACAGAGTCCAGCAAGCGAGGTGATAGCCGGCTGCAAAGCCGATCAGGAGCGGCAATCGCCGCCCCCTACGTCCGATGAGGGCCGCCATCGATAGGCAACAAGCGGCGTCGATCGCCCCGGCGGCGACTCGCCGTGAGCGGTCGGGCCGGCGGCGGGGCTCCAGCCCGCGGCCGTGCAGTCGCAGCAGGTGGAGACGTGTCAGCAGGTGGTGGACCGGTACCTGCGTGAACGCATAGATGTGGCGAGGAAGCATCGGCTTGTAGCCCTCGAGGGATTCCACCAGGCGTCCGTACAGCAGCTCGGTTCGGAGATAGCCGCCCGCGGATCGTGCCAGGAGGCCGCCTTCGATGGGCCACTGCACGCTGGTGGCCGTTATTCGAGGCCGGCCGAAACGGATCAGCTCGATGGGCCCAAGGCGCAGGGCGTTGTCACGCACACGGATGAGTCCAAAGCTCAGCGCCTCGATATCGGCGGCAAAGCTGTCACGAAGCTGCTTGCCCGTGACCGGCCTCGGCATCGACACCGAGTCCCGCAGCGCAACCCTGCCGTCAACCCACCTCATGGTCATATCTTCTTGGAATGGCAACCCGCGAGTTCTCTGCGGCGGTGACCGTCAATTGCTCGCCTGAGCGTGCGTTCGACTATTTCGCCGACCACAGGCACGTCGCCGCCGTGCTGGATGGGGTCACCAAGTGGGAGCCCATCGGTTCGAAGAGCGAGGGTGTAGGTGCCCGGTATGAGGTCGAGATGGTGGCGCTTGGTTTCCCACTCAAGAGCGAGCTGCGCCTCAACCGATGGCGCAGGCCTCACGAGATCGGATGGGTGTCGGAGACAGGCGTCATCAAGCAGGAGGGTGGGTTCAGATTCACGAATGTCAGGGGCGGGGTGCACATCGTGCTTCGCATCGCCTACACCCCGCCCGGCGCGATTCTGGGAGCGGTGGTCGCGGGGCGGATGGACGGGGTCGTGCGTGCGAGGCTGCAGAAGGCGCTGGAGAAGATTCGAGAGGTGCTCGAAGCCGGCTGAGCGGTCGGTGCAAACCTGGACGTCCCCTCCGGCCGCTTCGCGGCCGCCTCCCCGGCAAGCGGGGAGGACTCTCTGTCCTACAGTGAGCCCGTGCGGTTGAACAGCGAGGCGCGGGAGGTCCTGGGCCATACCCCGATCGGGATGCTGGCCCTCCGCGCCGGCCGGTTGCCCCTCGTCAACCCGGCGGTCTTCCATTTCGCTTCCGGGTCGCTGTGGATGACCACATCGCGCTACGCGGCCAAAATCCTGAGTGCGAAAAGGGACCCCCGCGCCGCTTTCCTCGTCGATGGAGGCTCGAGGGCGCTCCTTCTGCGCGGCCATCTCGAGGTGTACGACCCACTGTCGGTATCGAGCCAGATCAACGCGATGCTCGAAGGCCCTGGCTACTTTCTGGGCATGGCCGGCTATGCGCTCAAGAACGCTCCCTACTTCGCCGGGTACGTGCTCGATATGGCGCGCATCCCGCGCGAGTGGCTGCCCTACAACCGCGTCGTGCTCAGGCTTCGCCCCAGCGACGCAGAGCTCGCGGACGTCACGCCATTTCCAGCCGCTCAGGCGGCACGGGTGCCCGCGGTGCCGGCGGAGGTCAGCCGCCGTCTTGCCGGAGTGCCGCGGGGCTACGCGTGTTGGCTCGAAGGAGGCATGCCCGTGATCCGGCCGGCATTGTGGGAGGTCGATCGCGGCGACGTGATGCTTGCACCCACCGCTGGCAAGGTTCGGCCCGGCACGGTCGGGGCGCTGGTGGTCGAGTCGCACCATCGGTTCCGGCCCTCGTTGATGGTTGGGGCATGCGTGCGCGGCACCTTCGGCCAGCAGGCTGATGGGACGCGGATCGGGGAGCGCTATGGAGTTAAGGCCTCCGAGGTGCCGGCGGCTCACGAGCTGCTGCCCGAGCGAGTCACATCCTGGCGCGGATTCTCGATCGCCACCGCGGTCCCGCGCTCGGCACGCCACCTACGCGTGGCGCAGGGATAGGACGTCGATGGCGAAGCCTGCGGCGCCTGAGCTCCAGGTTCGCCGTTGGACGGGCGGCAAGTGGTCGGACTCGCCGGACATGGTGGTCACAGAGGAACCTTTGCAATTGATGCTCGATGGCGATGCACTCTCCGTGGTCATGCGCACTCCTGGCCACGACCTGGAGCTGAGCCTGGGTTTGATGTTCTCGGAAGGCATCCTGCGCTCAGCCAAGGATGTGCAGACGATCCGGATCAGCGCGGAGGCAGGTGAGCTGGAGGCCGGGGTGACGGTCGAGTCCTCTCTGGTCGAGTCGAACCAGGTCGACATTCATCTGGCGACCAAGGCCCGTCGCAAACCCGCGCGGTCGATGCTGTCGAGCTCTGCCTGCGGCGTGTGTGGCACGGTCTTGATCGAAGATTTGCGGCGCGACCTGGCCGTCCTGCCTGCAGGGCCCTCCGTTGATCCGGCTGTGCTTCCAGCCCTGGTCGAGAGGTTGCGCTCGGGCCAGGGAGTCTTCGATCGCACCGGCGGCCTGCATGCGGCCGGCCTGTTCACGACCAGCGGAGAGCTCGTTTATCTGCGCGAGGATGTCGGCCGCCACAACGCGGTGGACAAGGTGGTGGGGCGCGCCCTGCTCGATGAGCGCGTGCCCATGAGCGGTTCGATCCTTGTGGTCAGCGGAAGGGCCGGTTACGAGATTGTTCAGAAGTCCATCACGGCCGGCATTCCCATCCTCGCGGCGGTGGGAGCGCCTTCGAGCCTGGCGGTCGCACTGGCCCGGGAGTTCAACCAGACCCTGGTCGGCTTCCTGAAAGGCGACCGCTTCAACGTGTACTCGGCGCCGGAGCGGCTGACCCAGCGCGCAGAAGACTTGACGATTCGCTAACAACAATCTTCGCCGCCCCCTCTACCCTGAGCTCGTGCACCGCTTGGCACTGGGCATGGTGGTTCTCGTGGTGACGAGTGCTTGCAATAGCTCCGCCGCGACGCCCGTGACCTCTCCGAGCTCGGGATCGCAGCTGTCGGGAATCCACAAGATCCAGCACGTCGTCGTGATCATGCAAGAGAACCGCAGCTTCGACCAATACTTCGGCACCTACCCGGGAGCCGATGGCCTCCCGCGAATCAACGGGCAGTTCACCGTCTGCGTCCCGGACCCGGCCAATGGCGTGTGCGCACGCCCATATCACGACCCTAACGACCGCACCGGCGGTGGACCGCATGGCAGCTCGAACGCCCGCGCGGACATCAACGGCGGCCAGATGAATGGATTCGTCGCCCAGGCCGAGGCAGGAAGGAGAGCCTGCATACAAAACTTGAATCCGACCTGCACCAACTCAACCAAAACAGACGTCATGGGCTACAAGGACGCAAGGGAGATTCCCAACTACTGGGGCTACGCTCAGAACTTCGTCCTCCAGGACCGCCTCTTCCAGCCGAACGCTTCGTGGAGCTTTCCCCAGCACCTCTACATGGTCTCGGAGTGGTCGGCGAAGTGCAGCGTCACCGACGACCCGATGAGTTGCGTCACGAACATCGACGCGCCTGGCAGTCCGGTCGGGCCCGGCGCCGGCAGCATCAACGGCAGCGCCCAGGCCTCACGCAACTTCGCTTGGACCTCGCTCCCATACCTGCTGCACGAACACCAGGTCAGCTGGCGCTACTACGTTGCGGAAGGCCTCCAACCCGACTGCGAAGACGACGCCGCTGCTTGCCCTCCTGCGCAGCAAAAGGTTGGCACCCCCGACATCTGGAACCCTCTTCCAGGGTTCACGGACGTGAGAGCCGGCGGCCAGCTTTCCAATGTGCAGACCATCGACCACTTCTACGCAGACGCCAAAGCGGGGACGCTGCCGGCAGTCAGCTGGATCGTGCCCAACGGCACGGTTAGCGAGCACCCGCCGGGCCTTGTATCAGCAGGCCAGGCCTATGTGACGACCCTGATCAACGCAATCATGCGGACGCCGGCTTGGGATTCGACAGCCATCTTCTTGACCTGGGACGACTGGGGCGGGTTCTACGACCACGTGGCTCCACCAGTCGTGGATGCGGCCGGGTATGGGCTTCGCGTCCCCGGGCTGCTCATCAGCCCGTTTGCCCGCCGCGGGTACATCGACCACCAGACGTTGAGCCAGGACGCGTACGTCAAGTTCATCGAAGACGTCTTCCTTGGCGGAGCTCGCCTCGATCCGACCACCGACGGACGTCCGGATTCACGGCCGGACGTTCGGGAGAACGACCCGCAGCTGGGGGACCTCGCCTCCGAGTTCGATTTCAACCAGGCGCCTCGCGCTCCGTTGATCCTCGATCCCAATCCGCGTTCCGGGCCTGCTTCGAAGATCTGAACCCGGCTGGCCGGGTCTCCGATAATCCGTCTGTGATTGCAGCCCTCGCGACGCGTCCTGCCGCTCGCGCAGCAGTCATCGGCGCCTACATCCTGCTCGTCGAGTGGACGAGAGCGCTGGCGATGACCATCCCGAGTGCTCTGGTGCCGGCCATCTTGGTCGGGGGCGGCGCGCTCATGGTCAGCGCGATCGGCTGGCCCGCGCCAAAGCTCGGCCTTGGCACGTCGCGGCTTGGACTGCGCGTCCTTGGTGGCCTGGCACTGGCCGCTGTGCTGCTGTTACCGGCAGCGGTGCGAGCGACGGAGGCACCGATCATCCCGGTCTCGCTGGCGTTCGTCGCGGTCGTCATCTCGGTCGCTCAAGAGGTGGCGTTCCGCGGTGTGCTGTATGCAGCGCTCGACGAGGCGGGCGGGGCGCCGCTGGCGATAGTGGGGAGCACGGTCGCCTGGACCGCAGCGCACGCGTTGTCGCACCCGCCCGCATTCCTGTGGGCGGTGGCCGCCGCGGGCTTGCTCCTTGCGCTGTGGCGCTGGGCCTGTCGCGACCTGGTCGCCCCGATCATCGGCCATGTGCTCGCGGACCTGGCGCTCTAAAGCGCCCATGACATCCAAGTCCCTTGGACGCCCGCTGATCGTTGCGGCCGCGGCGGCCGTTTATCTGGTCGCCGCCTGGATGGTGGCCCCGGGCTTCTACGACGGCATCACGCCGCAGCAGCCATACAACTTCGTATGCGTACCGCCCGTAGCAGGCGGGGACTCGGGGATCAAACCGGGGTCAGGTCATCTCGTGATCAAGGTCATCGATGGCAGCAGCGACCCCAACTCGGCGTTCACCGACGACGGCCAGATCATCATCGGATTCCTGCCTGGTGCTTTCGATGCCACTGGCAAAACACAGATCAATGTCGACATCACACCGGTCTCGCCGTGTCCCAAACCGGCTGACACTCATTTCGCGACCAACGTTTACCGCATCACCGCCGACGCGAAATTGGTCATGAAGGCCAACCTGGTCATGCGCTTCTCGAACCTCGTGCCCGCACCGAGCTTCGTTTACCAGGCCCAGGACCCGAATGGCCCATGGCAATCGATTGGTGGCAACGAGGGCCAGGCGTACACACTCCAGGCCACGGTGAGCCTGCTGGGTTACTTTGGGGCCGGCTACCCCGCCAATGCGACAACCACGAATCCATCAGGCACCAGCCAACTACTTCCGATCGCAGTGGCGATCCTCATCGTCGGCGTGCTGATCGCAGGGATTCCGCTGGCGATGCTGCGCCGACGGTCCGCCGGATCTGTTGACGAGGAGGACGAAGAGGAGCCGGAAGTCACTCCTCATACTTGATCGCTTCGAACAGCGTCCCGCATTTGCGGCAGCGGTACTGAAGCGTCATCGCCTGAGTCCCGAAAAGGGAGATGACCTCGGCGTCGCGTTCCGCGCAGTGAGGACAGCGCGGGTCCGAGCGTGGCGTAGGGTCAGCCTTCTTTCTTGGTGGTGGTTGCAAACTTCTTCTCTTCGAGTCCACGCAGCATTGCGAAGGTGAGGTCGTCGATCGCTCCGGGCTTGCTGCGCCGGCGCACCGGATCCCATTGCTTCCAGTTGATCTGGAGTTTGGGCGCCTCGGCTTCGAGCTTCTCCTCCAGCCGGGCCTGCAGCTCCGCTGGGCCCATGCTTAGGCGTCCCTCCTTATGGAACGCTGACGTCTCGCCGTCGGGCGGCCCAAACCATTCGATTGCTTCGCGCCAAGCCTCGTTCAACGGCTCATGGTCCACGCCCGACTTGAGCCAGCTGCGGCCGTGGAGGAAGTGGTAGCGCTCCTCCATGAGCATCTTGCGCAGACGATGCTGCAGGACCTCGACCGAGCCGTTGACGCACGCCTCGATCATCACTGTGAAAGCGGTGTCCAGGATTGCGTTGGCCGCAACGAACTGGGCCCACTCGGTCCAGGGCTCATCGAAGTACTGCAGCGATCTCAAGCTGCCGGCATCGTTTTCGCGATCGGGACCGCGCGGGTCGGCGCCGAGCGGCTCGAGGCACCCATAGAGAACGCGGCTGTGGCCGAGATCGTCGAGCCCCATCGCCGCGGCGGCGATATCGGCTTCCAGCGAGGGCGCTCGCGTCGCCCACTCCGCGTATCGCAGCCCGAGCATCTGCTTGTTGTCGGCGATGCTGAGAACAAGATCGGAAAGGCTCATGACTCTCCGGGTTGCCACAGCTCGATGACGTGCTCCTTGCGGACGATCGCCATCTCGACCCAGCGTTCTTCGTCATAGGTAGCTCGCGCGTAGGCGACAGCGAGGTCGTCATCGGGCGCGACGACGCTGCCGACCTGGTGCAGCGGCTCACCACGCGTCTTGCGCGCGAACACCTCGTACTCGACGGCGTCGCCGCTTACGCGCTTGTACTTCGTCAAACCGCCAGGCCCCACGACTCGAGGGCGTCGCGGCCCGCCTCAGTCACTCGAGCCACCGTCCAGGGCGGGTTCCAGACGACGTTGATGCGCACCTCGCGAACGCCGTCCTCCCGCAGGAGGCGCTCGCGCACGTCCTCGAGGATGAAATCGGAGGCGGGGCAGCCCATCGCCGTGAACGTGAGGTCGACCTCAACGAGCCCATTGGTTTCGGCGATGCGATAGATGACCCCGAGGTCCACCAGGTTGATGGGCATCTCGGGGTCCTGCACCTCAGACAGAGCAGCCCAGAGTCTCTGCGTCACGAGCCGTTCTGGTGGTGCGCCTTGCGGAACTTGTGGAACTCCTCCTGGAACATCGCGACCATCTCGGCGTTGCGTGGACCCCGGTTGCGCCAGCGCACCAGCACGTCGTCCCAGGAGATCGGCTGCTTGAAATCCCACCGTTTCTCTTGTGCGTCGAACTCGCAGGGGAAGGGATAGTCGAGCTCCCAAACGTCCTTGCCGTCCCTTGACTCCTTGTGCGACGGAACCTTGATGCCAATCTGCTCGCAGTAGGGCACCACCATCGACAGCCACCACTGACGAAGCTGGTCGTTGGTGAGGCCCTTCAAGCGGTACTCGAGCTGGGTCGAGTGCATCTTCAAGCTGTCGGGCAGTCCGAACCACTCCACGCTCAGCGGGAACATCCAGTCCACCGCGCGCTGGAGCTCGTCCTTGGCCGATCCGCCGGCCTGGCTGATGCGCTTCATCCAGGTGCGGCCGTTGCGAAGGTGGAAGTTCTCCTCCGCCATGACCTTGTTGAGGCCGCGCTTCCATGGCCCGTACGAGCACTTCTCGTGGATGTCGCCCAGGAGGCAGAAGCCCGCCTGGTCATACATTCCGTTGGCGACCACCAGCTCGGTCCAGCTTTCGAGGGGGACGTCGAAGGCGTAGGGGTAACGGAAGCTCTTGGGATCGCGGCTGAAGATGAGCTTCTCCTGGTCCTCGCCCAGCTCCTCGAGGATGTGGTAGGCGATGTGGGCGTGGGCGAGCTCGTCCTGGATGATCGCGATGCCGGTCATGAAGGTGTTGATGGAGGGGGCGCGCTTGGCGGCAAGGTAGTAGGCGGGGGCCGAGATCAGCTCGGTGTCGCCGGAGACGATGAGGGTGTGCTTGAGCTCTTTCAGGTAACCGGGGGTCATCTCGTTTGGAGACTCGATGAGCTCCCCGGACTTCATCATCTGGTCGAACTCGGCGGGAGTTGCCATCGCTCTTTTATTGTCCACCTTGCGTGTGGGTAAAATCGTGGTTCCTACAGGGCCCGACGTTGGAGGCCCGCACCGTGGTGGCTATAGCTCAGCATGGCAGAGCACCAGATTGTGGATCTGGCTGTCGCGGGTTCAAATCCCGCTAGCCACCCCAAATCCGTTCTCACGTTTGGGATGCGACCGTGACCTGGCCGGGATGCGACCAAATGGGCCCGAATGGCGCCGTGACCGGCCGCGACAGCGACCATCCGTGCCCGAATGGCGCGGTTGGAGCGGAGACTCGGTCGATGATCTGATCCAGCGCGCCGACGACGAGGTTTCGACAGCGCGCAAGCGGCGCTGACCGGCTCAGCCTTCGAACGATCCGCCCCCGGCCCCTTCCCAGCAATATGTGAACTCGCCGCTGAACATCGGGTCGAAGGCCGACAGGCGGCGCACCTGGAAGTGCGGATCGCCGGCTCCGACGGGGGGGTAAAAGATGTTGAGCGGCCCTGAAGGTTCGAAGCCGAAGCGTCCGTAATACGCGGGATTGCCAAGAAGAGCGACCAGGGCGTAACCGCCCGCGTCTGCGCGGCGTATCAACTCGGTCATCAGCTGGCTGCCCACGCCGCGGCCCTGGTGCGACGGCGCCACCGCAAGCGGAGCGACTGCGACGACCGCGCGCCCTCCCAGGTCGCCTCGCGCGCCCAGAGCGTGCCCAACCACCACGTCACCTTCGACCGCCACCAGCTCGAGGCCGTGCAGCATGGCATCCAACCGCCAGGTGCTGACCACGATGTCGACCTCCTCCTGACCGTCACGTCCGCCGCGCGAGAACGCTTCGCGAACGACCGCCAGGATGGCATCCCGATCAAGCGGGGTGGCAGGGCGAATCGCGACGGTCGGGCGCATCGCCTCGATTCTCGCAGCCGACCTCGGCGAGCGCCTCTAAGCGATCAGCTGCGCCAGGAGCTTGCGCGTCGCGGGCGCCAGGTTCGCGCGCAGCCTGTAGTAAACCCAGATGCCACGCTTTTCGGACTCCACCAGGCCGACCTCGTTGAGTTTGGCCATGTGGTGGGAGATCGTCGGCTGGCTCAGCCCCAGCCCTGCCGTGAAGTCACAGATGCAGATGGGCTCCGTCGTCTTCCACAGGGAAGCGGTCATGGTCAGTCGGGTGGGATCGGCGAGCGCCTTCATGAGCTCTGCGGTGCTTGTGGCCCAGGCTGCGTCCACCTCCGGCAGCCCGCAGCACACACCCCGCTGCCGCACGACAGGAAGCTCCTTCAACATCGTCATGAGCACGATCATACAAGAACCCATAGACGATCGTCGATGGATATGCTAGGCTGAACGCATCGACATCCATCGATCAAAGGAGTTGGGCGCATGAGCGAAGTACGAGAGGCAGTTCGGTCGCGGTACGCCGGCGTGGCAAAGCAGCTGACGGTCATCCCGGCCGGCCAGACCATCGCGGAGGCGGGATGTTGCCAGGCCGACGGCCCAGACTGCGGCTGCAGCGGCTCGTACGCGCTGGACGAGCTCAAGGAGATCGGGCTGAGCGAAGCCGTAAGCCTCGGCTGCGGAAACCCGACAATGCTCGCCCAGCTGGCGCCTGGGCAGGTTGTCCTCGACCTCGGGTCTGGCGCCGGGCTCGACGTCCTGCTTTCCGCGCGGCGCGTCGCTCCGGGTGGCCACGCCTACGGCGTCGACATGACCGACGAGATGCTCGAGCTCGCCAACACCAACGCCAAGAGGTCGGGGGTTTCGAACGCCACCTTTCTGAAGGGCACCATCGAGAACATTCCGCTTCCAGACTCGTCGATCGACGTCGTGATCTCCAACTGCGTTATCAACCTAGCCGAGGACAAAAGCGCGGTCATCAAAGAAGCATTCCGGGTGCTGCGTCCGGGCGGTCTGTTCGCCGTGGCCGACATGGTCGAGCTCGACACGCTCGACCCGGCCGTCAAGAAGAGCCTTGACTCATGGGCGGGGTGCATCTCGGGCACGATCCCGATCGACGCCTACCGGAAAGCGCTGCTCGACGCCGGCTTCCAGGACCCCGACTTCCAGGTCCATGCGACCCAATCGATCCCTGGGGTCGACGGCAAGGTCGGGAGCACCTACATCAGGGCCAGAAAACCGAGCTAGCGGCGACTCGCTACGCGGGTTTGGGTGCGAAGCGGCGGTGGCAGCTGGCGCATCGGTGGATGGTGAAGGGTTTGGCAGCGTGCTTCCAGGCAGCCAGTTGCCCGTGGCCACTGGAGACTGAGGCCGCCCCCGCGGCGACGTGCTCGCAAGTCGCCCGTCCATCATCGAAGAGCACAAACAGCACAGATTGCCCGTGAACGTCGACGGTCGCCTTACCCAAACGCTTCGTCAGCGGCTCGCTCCCATAGGAACCCACACTTCGGTGGGCATGACACCGCGCGTACTTGGGCTCTAATCCAATGTAGACCCTTTCCCGCGCAGTGCCGCTATTAGCCGAGTTAAATGCCCTCTACGACCTCGTGAACCGACTGGAGCGGCTGCGAGGCGCTCGCTGAGCTTGATCAGGAGCGGCGGGCAAATCTGGCGTGAACAACTGCCGGTGAGCTCACCAGCTCCACGCATTCATAGTTGGACGAAATCCCGCCGAGGTGGTCCCACAGCCGCTCGCCATCGCCGAGCAATATGAAATTTCTCATCAACGCCTCCGTACCTCCCGCCGTGCGTTGCCGCCTGTTCCATGCTCGAGTCTGGAACACCCACTCGTGCAGCCTGAGTCCATCCACGCCGAGGGGATTGTCGATGTCCTGATCAGGTCCCGCGGCGTAGCCGTCGATCGACACCGAGAAGTTGTGGACGCGCAGCATCGGCATATATGTCCACCTAGCGTAAGTCAGGTCTCCTTTGATGCCACGAATCAGGAGATGGCTACACCTAGAGAGTCGAGGGCGTAGTCGATCGCGTCCTCATAAGCGAGCCTGCGCCCAGCTGCATCTGCCGCTTGAGCGGCGTCGCTGCCAAGCTGCTCCCGCGCCGGCAGGAGATACGCCTCGAGCACCGATCGCCAGACCTCTGACGGCGACACGCCTGAAGCCTCGTGCATAGCTCTTCCAGCGCCGGCCAATTGCAGGCCTTGCGCCGGGTCGCCGCCAGCGATTGCCAGGCAGGCGCAGACGTCAAGTGACCAGGCCAACCGGCGGTCGCCCAATTGCCGCCCAATCCGCAGGCTTTCACGCATCGCGGTTCGCGCCTCCGCCAGGTCGGACGTCATCACGGCGACGGCGGCGATGAAGGTGAGAGCGATGTGCGTCTCATCCTCCCTGCCTGCGCGCCGCCGAATGTCGATGCTGCGGGCCAGCATGTCGTGCGCTCCGGCCGCGTCACCCCGTGACCCAGCCAGGAGTCCAAGGTTGTAGAGCATCTCCGCTTCGTAGGACCGGTCCTTGATCTCCTGCCACACCCCCAGGCCTTCCTCGAAGCACGCTTCGGCGGCGACCGGGTTGCCACCTGCCATCTCGACGAGACCTGAGATGTGCAGGCCATAGCCGAGAGCCGCCGAGTCGTTGGTCGCGCGCGCCAGCTCGATCGCTTCTAGAACCACCTTTCGGGCGCCGTTGTTGTCGCCCTGGTCGTACCGGAACGCCGCGGCATGGACCAGGCATTGAGCCCTCTGTGGAGAGTCTGGCGGAGCCCCTGCGAGCGCAGCCTCAACCGCTGCGCGACCTTCGCTGACGTGCCCGCGCATGTACCAGAAGTCGAATGCAGCGTCGGTCAGCTTCAGCCCGGACTGAGGGTCCGCATACGCCAGAGCGATCCGCAAGTTGTCGTGTTCTAGCTCAAGCTGGTCGAGCCATTCGGATGTTTTGCCCACCTCACGCCCTTTGGCCAGGTCCAGCATGTACGAGCCGAAACGTTTCCTAACCTCGCTCTCCTCGCCGGACGCTGCCAGGCGCCGAGCGGCGAACTCTCTGATCGTCTCTAGAAACCTGTACCGTCCTTCATCCGCGCTGATGAGCGACTTTCTCACCAGCTCGAAGAGGTCACGCACCACATCGCGGCTGGTTACTTTCGCTGCCCCCTCGAGATCGAAGCCGCCGGTGAACACTGAGAGCTGGCGAAGAAGGGCCTTCTGGTCAGAGTCGAGCAGGTCATAGCTCCACTCGACAGTTGCCTCGAGGGTCCGCTGCCGGGCCGGGGCACCCCGAGAGGCGCCGGTCAATAGCCGGAAGCGGTCGTCGAGATGCGTCTGGATCTGCTCGACTGTGAAGGCGGACATGTGGGCGGCAGCCAGCTCGATCGCCAGCGGGATGCCGTCAAGCCTGCGACAGATCTCCGCAATCACCGGACCGTCAGGAGCCAGCCGCAAGTCTGGGCGGTGTCCAAGCGCCCGCTCTCGAAAAAGCTGCTCGGCCTCCCGCGGTGGCAGCGAAGGCACACGCCAAGTGACCTCGCCGGCTATGCCGAGCGGTTCCCGGCTGGTCGCCAACACCTTTACACCGGGGCACGCGGAGAGGATGGTTGACGTGAGCTCAGCCGTGGCGTCGAGCAGGTGCTCGCAGTTGTCGAGAAGCGCGAGCAGGCGCCGGGTTCTTAGTGCTTCGACGATGGATTCCGGCAGCGTCCGTTTAGGCAGCTCGAGAATCTGAAGTCCTGTCGCCACCGCGCTCAGCGCCTGCTCAGGATCCGCAATGTTGCCGAGTTCCACGACCCAGACACCATCGGGGTGCTCTTCAAGGACCTCGGCCGCGAGGTGGTACGCCAGGCTGGTCTTGCCCGAGCCGCCGGCGCCGGTAAGCGTGAGCAGCCGAGTCTCGCGCATGAGCCGGGCCAGCTCAGCCACCTGATCGTCTCTGCCGACGAAGCTCGAGACTGCGAACGGCAGGTTGGTGAGGCGGCTGTCGAGGGTTCGGAGGGCGCGGGTGTCGGTGGCTACGCCTGGAACGGTCAGCTGAAAAATGTGCTCCGGCCGTCGCAGGTCTTTCAAGCGATGATCGCCGCGGTCGGCCAGCAGGCTCCCCAAGGGCGGCTCGTCGGCCAGCAGCTGCTGCGTCGCCTGGGTGAGCAGGATCTGACCGCCATTGCCTGCCGCCATGAGGCGCGCGCACCGGTACACGGTCGGACCGAAATAGTGGCCGCCCCTGAGCTCCACCTCTCCTGTGTGAAGGGCAATCCGCAGACCCAGGGCCATGCCGTCAGGCCACCGTTCGGCCGCGAACGCGGACTGGATCGCGATCGCGGCCTTCGCGGCGTCGGCGGCGCGGCTGAAGACGGCCAGGATGCTATCGCCTTCGCGGCCTGACTCCACCTCGATGCCTCGGTGCGTCGCCAGCACCCCGTCGATGATCGAGTCGTGGCGCGTCATCACCGTCCGCATCGCGCTCGGGTCCGCCTCCCAGCGGCGGGTCGAGCCCTCGATGTCGGTCAGCAGGAAGGTGACCGTCCCATCCGGAAGTGGCTGCTGCGTAAGCAGATTATCCGCGCGTGCTGACAATGCCCCGATGCTGTGCTAAGTTCGCGAGATGCCGCACAAAGCATCCGACGTGGAGCCCCTTCAGCGAGTCGCCGGCGAGCTGCGAACGATAGCCGGCCTCATCGACAAGATCGCGGGCAGCCGGCCCCAGGCAGATGCGCGAGACCATAGCCAGGAGCTGGGCAAGATCCAGGAGGCTTTAGGCGACATCGCCAAGGCCCTCCAACATGTTGCCGACCGCTACTCGAAGTAGCTCAGCGCGGAGTCGCCCGGTCAGAGTTAGACTCCGGTGGTTCCTTGGCATCGGGTGTGTTGACTGGGGGTTACGCCATGCAGAAAACGTCTGTGTTGTTTGCTGCCGCGCTGGCAGCTTTGCTTGCGGTGCCGGTCCTGGCGTCCGGCTCCGACTCAATCGTGACCTCAGGCAGTCCTTCAGCCCCGTTCTCGCAGAACAAGCAGAACGAGCCCGCCGTGGCCATAGATGCCCACGCGCCAAACATCCTCGCTGCCGGCGCGAACGACAACATCGACATGGAGGCCTGCAACGCGGGCGACGACACAACGTGTCCTTTCACCGCTGGTATTGGAGGCTCCGGTGTCTACTTCTCCTTCGACAGCGGCCAAACCTGGACCCAGCCCACATACACAGGTTGGACCGCGCGCAATTGCCAGGGCGTTGTTGGTCCTGACGCCGGGTGCGCGCCGGCGTTCGGGCCGATCGGCACGCTTCCCTGGTACTACGAGGCCGGTCTGGTCTCGGATGGCGACCCGGCTGTGGCATTTGGGCCGCGGCCTGGACCGAACGGGTTCAACTGGACCAATGGCTCGCGGCTCTACTACGCGAACCTGACCTCCAACTTTGGCGCGACCCGCACCGACGCCACCTTCAAGGGGTTCGAGGCGATCGCAGTGTCGCGCACCGACAACGTGACCGCCGCCGCCGCCGGAAACAAGTCGGCATGGATGCCTCCCGTGCTGGTTTCCAAGCAAAACTCAACGACTTTCTCCGATAAGGAACAGATCTGGGCGGACAACGCCTCCTCGAGCCCCTTCTTCGGAACCGTCTACACCTGCTGGGCAGACTTCAAGGGCCAGGAGAAAGGCAACGCGGCGCCGGCCCCACTCATCGTTGGAGTCTCCTCTGATGGCGGAGCGACCTGGAGCCTTCACCCGATCACGGCTTCGGCGAACAACAGCCAGCGGAACCCGAGCGACGGCTGCACGATCCGCAGCGACAGCGAGGGCAACGCTTACGTCTTCGGCATCGGGACAAGCTCGTCTGCCGGCCACCAGGCATTCGAGATCATGTCGGTCTCGCACAACGGCGGCCATAACTGGTCATCTGGGACTCCGGTCGTCGGACCCGTGACCCAGCCGGGCGTGTTCGACCCCGTGGTTGGCCGCCCAACCATCGACGGCATTGTGGGCGCCCGCAGCGACCTCGCTCCAGCGCCCAGCGTGGACATCGCGAACGGCGCTCCGACCGGAGGCGACGCGACCGACCGGATCGTCATGAGCTACGTCAGCGGCACCCTGGCCGCCCCACACACGTACTTCACAGAGTCAACCAATCGGGGTGCCACGTGGAGCACTCCGCGCGCAATCGAATCCGGAACCGAAAGCGGACCCGACCGCGGTATCTACACGGCGCCGGCAATCTCCCCGGACGGGAAGGATGTGTATGTCGTCTACAACGCCTTCACGACGGCCTATCAGCCGACCACGGCGACGCAACGCTGGCTCGTCGGAGTCGTGCTGCATGCGGACTCCTCAACATCGCCCGGCACGCCGACCGGCGGGTTCACCGAGCTGCATCGCAGCACTCCCGGTGATCCTCGTGCCAGCAGCCAGAACAACCTCGCGGGCGAGTTCCTCGGTGACTATGTGTACGCGGCCGCGACACGAACGTATGGCGCCGCCGTTTGGAACGACACCAGCAATGCGGCCGACTGCCCTGCCATGGACGTCTGGCGACAGTCGCTGGTGGACGGCAACAACGTCCCGACGCCGGCACCTCAACAGGACTGCCCTGCGACTTTCGGAAACTCCGACATCCTGGGCGGCATGTTCCCGGACCCGACTCCCTAGCAAGAATCACGAGAGGGGGCGCCTGATGG
>DATCPU010000066.1:0-2049 GCA_036569925.1 Candidatus Dormiibacterota bacterium | reverse complement strand
GTCCTGTAGCGTATAGAGGACGACCCGGTTGATGGTCTTGCTGCCGTTGAAGGCGATCTGCACGGTGTCGGGAAAGGCGTTGCCGGTGGCATCGTTCCAGCCGCCGCCGTTGCCCCAGTTCAGGCCGGCACGCTCGTTGTTGTTGACGGCGGACACCGGATAGGCGGCGCTGATGGTGCTCGAGGCGGAGGCGACGGCGCCGTTGCTGGCCAGCGCGACATTGCTCGACCCGGCGGCATTGACGAGCTGCGACAGAGGACTGCTGCTGGAGCCGGCGTTGCCGGCGTCGCCGGCATAGGCGGCAACGATGCTGTGCGTGCCCTGACTCAAGGCGCTGGTGGTGCACGCTGCCGTGCGGGCATTGCCGCTGCCGGTCAGCGCGAGGCCGGTGCAGCCGCTGAGCGCATTGCCGCCGTCGGTCAAGGCGACGCTGCCGGTCGGATTGGTGCCGGTGACGGTGGCGGTGAAGGTGACGCTGGCACCGACGGTGGATGGATTGAGCGAGCTCGCCAAGGTCGTGCTCGACGGCGGCGGACCGACCGCGGCCGTGCCCCAGGCCTCGACCTCGACCAAACGCGAATAGGTCATCAGCGCCTGAGTCACGTTGACCCGGATGCGGCTGGTGGTGAAGGGCGAGAAGGTCACCGCACGCTTGACCAGGTTGTTGCTGCTGATGGTCGCCAGCGTCGTCCAGGTGCTGCCGGTCCAGCCCTGGACATTGAAGGCGGTCACGCCGTACTGGGCGAAGGTGAGCGTGTCGGTCGGCTCGATCGGATTCGGATAGTTATCCTGCAGCGTGTAGACGATGACCCGATCGATGGTCTTGCTGCCGTTGAAATCGATCTCGACCCAGTCGGGGAAGGCGTTGGCGGTGGCGTCGTTCCAACCGCCGCCGTTGCCCCAGGCGGCACCCTTGCGGTCGTTGTTGTTGACGGCCACCACCGGGTATTGACTGTTGTACACGCTCGAGGCCAGTGCCACGGCGCCGGCACTGGCCAGCGCGACATTGGTTCCACCGGACGCGGTATCGATGACCTGCAGCAAGGTATTGCTGCTCGAGCCCGCGTTGCCGGCATCGCCACTGTAGCTCGCCACGATGGCGTGGCTGCCGACACTCAAGCTGCTGCTCGCGCAGGTCGCGCTGGGCGCATTGCCGCCACCGGCGAGCGCCACTGCCGCACATCCGGCCAGCGCGCTGCCGGCTTCGCTGAAATTGACGTTGCCGGTCGGCGCTACCCCGGTCACCGTCGCCGTCAAGGTCACGTTCGTCCCCGCATTGGCCGGATTGGCTGAACTTCCCAACACCGTCGTCGTCGGCGATGGTGCCGATGACAGCGAAAAAGCGCTCAGAGTGCCGGACTGATCGGTCGCATAGACGACACCGTTGGAGACGATAAGGCTCTGCCAGTGCGGCGAGCCTGTCCCCGTTGCGGTGCGCAAGATGCTGCCCGAAACGGGATCGACGACGCGCACGCCGCCTCCGCTCAAGTAGAACAGCATATTGTTGGCGACGACCGGCGACGTGCCGCCCGGTACCGAAGTGGCCATGTTGATCGGCGGCCACTGGATGACGAGCGACGGGTTACCGCCACTGTCGACGTCGACTTTCACCGCCGACGTGCCGTTGCCATTGACGACGAAAAACCAGGTGCTGTTGTCGGCGGGATTGATCCACATCGCAGGCTGGCTGAAAACGCCGCCGCCCTGCCGCACCGAAATCGGCGCGCCGATCGTGCCTGCGAGATGTCCCGGCCCGCCGACGCCGCTCAGGTTGGAGAGGTTGAGGAGCCGCAGCATGCCGTCCTTGCCGCTCTGCACCGCAAGATACTGGACGTTGGAATTTGCCGGGGCGGGAAGTATCGTCGGTCCGGTGCTACCGATGTCGGCATCGCTGTCGTCCAGCGACGACCAGTTCGACGGCGTGTAACTGTCGAGCGGTTTGCCCGCGTTCGGACCCGTTCCGCCGCTGCCGTCGGGCTGCAGCGCGATCACCGACTCGCTCCAGTTATGAACGCCGTCGAAGCGACCGACGCCTGCGGTAAAGGCGTT
>DATCPU010000065.1:0-3423 GCA_036569925.1 Candidatus Dormiibacterota bacterium | reverse complement strand
GGCCGTGGTGATGGCCTACGAGTCGGGCCTGGTGGTTCCAGCCTCGCGCGCGAAAGATGGCTAGGTCAAGCCAGAGGCTGCGTCGCCAGGTGTGTTAGCGACGCGGCGTTTGACAGCTTGCCTCTGACCGAGTCATGCGTTGGGCGGTGCCGAACGACACCGCCCATGGTGTTTTGGCAGGCGTACGGTTCAAGCGCTCCGTTGAGTCGTCACCGTGGCCGAGCGCGAAGCGCGACCGGCAGCAATGAGCCAGACCCCGATGACGATCCCCCAGATGGGAATGGCGAAGGCCGGAAATAGAGCGGGCGAGGCGATGGCCAGCACGCCGACAACCAGTGTTAACCAACGGAGCCAGTTGGGAAGCTGCCCATGCGAGGCGAGCATGAGGGCGATGAGGGCGAAGCCCAGCAGGATCCCACCTGAGCCGAAGAGAACGTTCTTGCAGGTGTCCGACAGCACATAGATCACAGAATGCGGAACGGAGGCGGCGCTCCCGCCCTCGGCCGCTGCGACTGCAATACCGCTGAGGAGGCCCCAGCTGACCGCAATCGACGCGGCGGCGGCCAGTCCGGCGCCCCAGAAGACGCTGGCGGCGAGCTTGCTGCCAGGTTCCACGCCGATCAGTTCGCGAAGGTATGCGAGCAGGCAGATCAGACCCAGAACCCCGGCCAGCGCGAGGTAGCCGGTCACGATGACCGTCGGGAGGAAGCCGATCGAAATGTAGTTCACGACGTCCGACTCGGAATAGGTCCCGCCCGGAGCACTTTGCACCACGAGTGACGCCACCGACACAGGCGCGGCGAAGACACTGAATGCGATGGCACCTGCTCCGGCTAGAGCAGACCCCTCTTGGATCCTCAACATCTGAACCTCTCCTCAAAGAAATTGGGCTGACTAAGCTCCTGCGCCGGCGCCGCAGCTCATAGCCTCTCTGCCGTGCGGGGTTCCCACCAGCCAGACCACACCCGATTTGCAGGGAGCCCACCCTCCAGTTAGCGGTAGGTGGAGGCACCCAATGAACCCGGGTGACCACCATCTTTCCGCCTCGCGGGTGAAGTGGGAGACTGCTGACGTGCGTCTCTCCGTCGTGCTTGCCGAGGACAGCTACTTGATGCGTGAAGGGGTCAGCAGGCTGATCGAGACCGATGGCGAGATCGCGTTGGTGGCGACAGGTCACGACCTCGAATCGCTTCGGTTAGCCGTGACCGAGCACTCGCCCGATGTGGTCGTGACGGACATCCGAATGCCCCCCACCAACACCGACGAAGGCATTCAGGCGGCTGAGGCATTTCGCGATTCGCACCCGAACCTGGGTGTCGTTGTGCTCAGCCAGTACGACGAGCCTGAGTACGCGCTCAAGCTCCTATCCCGGGGAGCCAGCGGCCGGGCCTACCTGCTCAAGGACCGTCTGTTCGACGCGGGTGACCTGCTGCACGCGATTCGCGAGGTGGCTGCAGGACGAGCCGTGATCGATCCTCAAGTCGTCGAGGGCCTGGTGGAGGCGCGCAACCGATTCTCGATCTCACCGCTGCGCGAGCTGAGCCCCCGCGAGCTCGACGTCCTGCGCCAGATGGCGCAGGGGAAGAACAACGAAGCCATCGCCGAAGCGCTGTTCATCTCTGTTCGGGTCGTGGAGAAGCACATCAATGCCATCTTCTCGAAGCTCGGCGTCGGCGAGGAAGCCGATCTACATCGACGTGTCAAGGCGGTCCTCATCTATCTCTCCGACGGGACCGGCGCGCGGTGAACGTGCCCCGTTCCACCGCCATCGCGTGGTCGACGACCGGCTTCACGGTCGGCATCTGGTTGTTCGCGTTGTGGGTGCTGTACCACGGGCCCACTGGGACGCCATCGATTCCGCTCGACGGCCTTGTTTGGTCAACGCCGTTTGTGGTCTTCGCCGTAATTGGTGGCCTCATCACGGTGCACAAGCCGGCGAACCGGATCGGCTGGCTGCTCATAGGAGTTAGCCTCTTCCAGGGAGCCGACCTGCTCTGGTCATGCCTCCTCCGCTACGTGTACGCCGCTTACCCCGAACAAGGCATTGTTGGCTGGCTCGAATTGCCTGCGGACGCCCTTGCGAGCGCCCCCTACGGACTGATCGCGCTCATTCTGTTGATCTTTCCTGACGGACATCTCGTGTCGCCGCGTTGGCGATGGCTGGCTTGGCTTGCTTCCCTCCTGGTAATCCTGATCGCCGCGGACGCCGCGGCCAGCCCGGTCCCTCCGTTGCCGGGCGGACTGCCCGTGAGCCCACTCGCCAACGTGGGCATCGCGCGTCTCCTCGATCTGGCGACGTCTTTCCAGGTGATCGCGCTTGTCTATCTCGCGGCTGGGAGCTCGCTGCTGTTGCGCTACCGGGCGGGCGGTCCGGTCGTGAAACAGCAGATCAAGTGGTTCGGGCTTGGTGCGGTGGTCCTCGTCGTTTGCTTGCTCGTGAACGGGCTTGGGCGGGCTTTGGTCGGCGACACACCTCCCACTTCACTGTTGAGCCTCATGGGGACGGTGACCCAGACTGTCGCGTTGCTGGGGGTGCCAGTGGCGATCGGTATCGCCATCCTTCGACATCGCCTTTTCGACATCGACCTGTTCATCAGCCGTGCCCTAACGTATGGCGCGCTGGCCGTGTTTGCGACGGTCCTCTACGTGGCACTGGTCCTCGGAGTGGGGAGTCTGTTGGGCCGGACCGCGGGCGCCAATCTCGTTCTATCCATCGTTGCCACGGCCTTGGTTGCCGTGGCATTCCAGCCCTTGAGGCAGTGGCTTCACGCCTCTGCCAACCGCGTTGTATACGGACGCCGGCAAGCACCCTACGAATCGCTATCTGGCTTCACGCGACAGCTCGCGGATACCTATGTCATCGAGCAGGTGCTGCCTCGGATGGTGGATGCACTGGCGGAGGGTTTACGTTGCCGCGCCACAGCTGTGATGTTGGCTGAGGGACCGGTTGCGCGGGCTGCCGCACGATGGCCTCGCGACGCCCCGCTGCCCAACGATCCGCCAGATGACCTGGTTGAGGTCTGGCACCAGGGTGAGCGGCATGGGTCGCTTGCTGTTTGGAGCCATGCGGGAGAGGAGTTGAGTGCAAATGAGAAGCGCCTGCTGGCCGATCTCGCCGTCCAGGCGGGGCTGGTTCTCCATAACGCGAGGCTGAGTGTCGAGCTGGAGCGAAGACTGGATGAGCTGCGCGCCTCCAGGCTTCGACTGGTTAGCGCGCAGGATCAGGAGCGCCGAAGGGTCGAGCGCGACCTGCACGACGGCGCGCAGCACGATCTGGTCGCGCTCCGAATGAAGCTGGGGCAGGCCGAAGGCATGGCGCGGACATCCAGCGCTCAGCTGGCCACCGTGCTTGCCGAGCTGCGCGATGACACGGCGGCCACGTTGGAGAACATCAGGCGCCTGTCTCGAGGGCTTTACCCGCCA
>DATCPU010000064.1:0-3722 GCA_036569925.1 Candidatus Dormiibacterota bacterium | reverse complement strand
TTGAGCACGTTGTGCTTGACCCCACGCTTTTCGAGCATTCGCGAGAGGCGCTCCGACTTTTCGACCGAGACGGTGCCGACCAGGACAGGTCGATTTTCCTTGTTCATCTCAGCGATCTGATCGATGACCGCCTCGAACTTGGACTTCTCGGTCTTGTAGATCAGATCGGGGCTGTCGAGTCGAATCATGTTCTTGTTGGTGGGAATGATCACGACGTCAAGTCCGTAGATCTTGTGAAACTCCTCTGCCTCGGTGAGGGCAGTGCCGGTCATCCCGGCCAGCTTCTCGTATTGGCGGAAGTAGTTCTGAACCGTTATCGTCGCGATCGTCTTCTGTTCCTGCTGGACCTTGACGCCTTCCTTGGCCTCGACCGCCTGGTGGAGTCCATCGGACCAGCGACGTCCCGGCATCGTGCGTCCGGTGAACTCATCCACGATGATCACCTCGCCGTCCTTGACGAGGTACTCCTGGTCGCGGCGGAAGAGCGTCTTGGCTTTCAACGCCTGGTTGATCTGGTGCGCCTCGACCACATTCTCGAGGTCGTAGATGTTCTTGATGCCGGTCCAGCGCTCCATCTTGGCGATGCCTGACTCGGTGAGCGATGCAGACTTGTGCTTGAAGTCGACCTCGTAGTCCTCTATCTCGACGAGGCGTCCGGCCCAGCGCGCGTACTCGTAGTACTTCTCGGTCGACTCTTCCGACTGGCCGGAGATGATGTGAGGTGTGCGCGCCTCATCGATGAGAATCGAGTCGACCTCGTCGACGATCGCGTAGTTGAGAGTGCGCTGGGCGCATTGCGCGAGGTCGCGTGACATGTTGTCGCGCAAGTAGTCGAAGGCCAGCTCAGAGTTGGTCGCGTACGTGATGTCCGCGCGATAGGCCTCAGCCTTGGTGACTGGTCGCAAATTCTGCAGACGCTTGTCGCCGTGGGTCTCGTCAAGGAAATCGGGGTCATAGAGGTAGGTGCCCGTCGAGCTGACGTTGACGCCGACGCTGAGCCCAAGGAGGTGGTAGATCGGGGCCATCCAACCTGCGTCTCGCCGGGCCAGGTAATCGTTGACGGTGACCAGGTGGACGCCCTTGCCCGAAAGTCCGTTCAAGTACAGGGAGAGACTCGCGACCAGCGTCTTGCCTTCGCCGGTTTTCATCTCGGCGATCCGGCCCTGGTGCAGCACGATGCCGCCGACGAGCTGGACGTCGAAGTGGCGCATTCCGATGGTGCGCCGGCTTGCCTCACGGCAAAGGGCGAACGCTTCAATCAGGAGGTCGTCGAGGTCCTCTCCCTCCTGGGCGCGTTTGCGCAGCTCGTCCGAGCGCTCGCGTAGCGCGGCGTCGTCGAGGGCCTGGAGCTCGGGCTCGAGGCCGTTGATCGCCCCCGCGACGGCGAGATGGCGCTTGATCTCGCGCTCGTTGGGGTCAAAAAGCTTGCCAAGGCTGGGCACTGGATCTAGGTTACCGGGAAGCAGGTCCGGCCAAACCCAGCGCCGGGCCGGCTAGGGCACGACCGGTTCGATGATGCCGACGGAGCCGTCAGACCGCTTGAAAGCGATCTCGATCAGGCCCGAGTCCTCGTCGAGGAACACATGGAAGCTCTGCCCGTCCGATTGCAGCTCCGCGATGGCGTCCTGCAGCGACACCGGATGGAGCTTCAACCGGATCCTCTCCGGCTCCGTCTCCCTCTCCTCGCCGTCGTCTGCCGGCGGTACACGAACTGGCGACACCGCCTTCTTGCGGGTGGTGCGCTTCTCCTTTAGCTTGACCACCTGGCGGTCGATCTTGTCGAAGGCCAGGTCGAACGCGGCTTGCGGGTCGGAGCCACTCTCGTGAGCCGAAAGTAGCGGCGTACGGCGCCCGTCGACGTGGACATTGATGCGGCAGAGAACAGTTATCAGTCCGGTGCGCTTCCGGTCAGGTGAGAACTCCACGTCGGCTTCGGCAACTTTGCCAAAGTGGTGCGCAAGCCGCGTCAGCTTACGCTGCGCAGACTCCCGCAGCTCCGGTCCCACGAGGTCTGTCCGGTCGTGCAGTACGACCTTCACAGCCCGAGTATAAGACCGCCCTTAATATCGCGCCGCCGGCGATTCGGTGCCTATTTGGTCGACGGCTTGTAGCCGGCCGGAGGCGGAAACAGGGTAAGGATCTCTTTCGGCAGAGGGATGCCCTGGGAGAAGATGCGGTCCAGGATTTTCGGCCGCAGGCCGCTCGGCCTGAAGTCGGCGATGACCTTGCCATCCGCCGTGGCACCCTTCTGCTCCAGCAGAAAGATGTCCTGCATGGTGATGACTTCCTGCTCCATGCCCATGATCTCGGAGATCGCAGTCACCTTGCGCGAGCCGTCGCGCAGCCGGTTGAGCTGGCAGATGATGTTGATGCCGGCGGCCACCTGCTGGCGGATGGCCTTGACCGGAAGGTCGACACCGGCCATCAGCACCAGCGTCTCGAGCCGAGCAAGCGCATCGCGCGGGCTGTTGGCGTGGATGGTGGTCATCGAACCGTCATGACCTGTGTTCATGGCCTGGAGCATGTCAAGAGCCTCGCCGCCACGGCACTCGCCGACGACGATTCTCTCGGGCCGCATGCGCAGGGCGTTGATGACCAACCGCTGGATCGTGACCTCGCCCTCGCCGTTGATGTCGCGCGGTCGAGTCTCGAGGCGGCATACATGCTCCTGGTGGAGCTGCAGCTCTGCCGCATCCTCAATGGTGACAATGCGGTCCTCGACCGGAATGAAGCCTGAGAGCACGTTCAAGAATGTCGTCTTGCCGGTGCCCGTGCCTCCCGACACGATGATGTTGGCTTTGGCGAGCACGGCTGCCTTCAGGAAGCCGAAGCCGGCCTCGTTGCAGCTGCCGAACCGAATGAGGTCCTCGACCTGGAAGGGATCGCGGGAGAACTTACGAACTGTGAGCAATGGCCCGTTCAAAGCGAGCGGCCGGATCACTGCATTCACGCGGGAGCCGTCTGCGAGTCGGGCGTCGCAAAGCGGCTGGCGCTCGTCGATGCGCCGACCGACGGTGCGGACGATGAACTGAATGACGTTGAGAAGCTGGTCCTCGTCCGTGAACTTGATGTTTGTCAGCACCACCTTGCCGCCCATCTCGACGTAGACGTGGTCGCTGCCGTTCACCATGATCTCGGTTACGCGGTCGTCACGAATAAGCGGCTCGATCGGCCCGAGCTGCTGGTAGTACTCATCGATATTGATACCTGGGATCCGAACTGCCATTAATCAGCCTCCGCGCTGTGATACCGGACTGGGCGCTGCGCAGGGCGCTCCTTCGACAGACGCCGACCCACTATAAGCCAGAGTCCCAGGGGAGGCCCCCCTTACACGATCACTCTGGCTACCGAGATGCCGATCACCGGGCCCGATCCAGATTCCCTGAGCGCCACCGCGCACGCCTCCAACGTGGCGCCTGTTGTCGCCACGTCGTCGACCACCAGGACCGGTTTTCCGCCCAGGTTTGGCCCTATCCAGAGAAACGCACCGCGGACGTTCTCCTTGCGCCACAGACGGTCGTGCCCCACCTGGGGCGGGGTCGCCCGGACGCGGACAAGGGCGCCCGGCGGGCTCGTGAGCCCCAGGCAAACCCGCAGCTCGCGGGCGAGGAGCTCTGCCTGGTTGAAACCTCGCTGCCGGAAGCGGTCGCGGTGGAGCGGGACCGCCAGCGTCCACGAGCCCGCGAGGCCCTCGACCACCAGGCGCTCCGCCAGCAGAATGG
>DATCPU010000063.1:0-11485 GCA_036569925.1 Candidatus Dormiibacterota bacterium | reverse complement strand
CCCGCGCCGGCAACCGCCTGGACAGCCCGGCGCTGATCGCTGACGGCAACCACGCTCGCGCTGACTCCTACGTCAGCCTGGCCGTGATCGCCACCGCGGCGGTTGTCGCGCTCGGCCTACCGATAGCCGACCCGCTGATCGGCCTGGCCATTACGGCGGTAATCCTCAAGATCACCCTGGACTCGTGGCGGACTGTGCGCGGCGGCGCCCACCACCACTGACCAGCTCAGTCGGAGTCGGTTCGTAGACAAGCCGTCGCAGCCACTAGCCTCACCACGCCATGAGCACCCTCGAAGCCATCGCGGCGCGAGACTGACGAATTCGCCGGTCAAGGCAGCCTTGAGGAAGCCCGACAGGCGTTGGGAGATATTGCGATCACTCTCGTAACTGAGGACCGCTGGCCGGACGAATACATAGGTACCCGTCTAAGCCGCGTAAGACTCTTGGATCGCTAATGGCGCACTGGCACGAACCGCGTTTGCAGCGGACGATGTTGGAACCTGGAAAACATCAGAGGTGCAGTGCAGGCTAGGCTTGACCTGCGACGCTTCGTCGTGAGACGCTGAGTCAGGTAAGCAGGAAATAAATTATTACAAGCAAACAGAAGTCCCGACGACGAGCGGAGACAATCGCCACCTGGATCGTGGCGGTACTCTCCTGTGCGGCGGTAGCGGTTTCAGCCGGGTATACCCCGCTCTCTTGGGCCTTCTCTGATCTCAACTACTTGGCTATCCTGCCGATTCTAGTAGTCGGAGTCGGTGTGAGATGGATTCTCGTTCGCACCATCGAGAGCGCCGATCAAGTCGTTGACTGGCTCGCGAAGCGTATGCACTAGGACATAGCGTCGGACAGCGCCTGTACGCAGGACTCAAAGCCACCGATCTTCGAGATGTCCAATGCCACCTCGCTGAAGTCGTGTGCGGAGAGGGCGGCACGTAGATCCGGTAGCAACGCTATGAGCTTGGATACCTTTCGCACCTTGCCTAGAGTGTCTTTAGTCTCCTTGAAATTTTTGAACCCCGGCGGCGCGTGCTTGGTGAATTTGGCGAGGAAAAGATCGTTGTAAACCTTGGCGAGAGGCTGCAACGGCTTCGCAATCTTGTTCATGTCGAGCAGGCCGTTCGCCAGCTCGGCTCCCTTCAGGACCTTGAGGGGAAGAAAGAGCCACCCGCTCACCCCGTACGCGCACTCAGCCTTGGTCTTGTTCCTCGCCCACTCGCACTTGACGGCGGCCAGTAGGCGCGTCACGAAGCCACCGATGACCTTTGCGCAGGGATTCACCGAGCCTGGGTCTGGAGCCCCGGCGATACCGCCTCCGCCGCCATCTGCGACCGTCACCGGCAGCGTCGGTTGTCCCGGCGGCGGAGGAGCTGGCGGGCCTGCTTTCGTCACTTCTTGTTGTAGGAACAGCGCGTAAGGCTCTCCCAGTCCTGGCTTGTCGAACGCCGCAATGACGGGTTCTCCTTCTGAAAACCCTTCGACTTCATAGAAGTAGCCAGTCAGGTACGTGCGACCGGTGAAGGCGGCATCGCCGTAGATGCCGAAGCCACCTTCCGGGGAGAGGCCGCCCAGCACCACTTCGGGTAGGACGGCTGCTCCAGTCGTCGCAGAGAGGTACTTGACGACCGCCTCTTCGCAATAGCCGCTCGGGCTGGCGCACACGTAATCAATGCCTGCGGGCAGTCCCACCGTTCCGTTTACGTCAACGCCAATGGGCAAATAGCCCGCAAGGCGTGCCGCTGTGGCGCCCGTCAGTTCCTTGGTCCACCGTTCGTGCCCGTCCGGGCCAATCGATGTGTAGGTCGCGGATTGGCCTTCGTCGCGCCCGAGAATTACACCGCCGTCGGGCGTTGCCGCCACACCAGTTTGCGAGCATTCCGCCGCCACGTCGGGCGCGGTCCAGGTCCACGCCAAGCCGCTGGGGGTGAACTTCTCGACGCTGGCATGTGCGTCAGTCCCGCAGGTGCCGCTATATCCGCCGGAAAAGACATCACCATCCGCCCCGGCGCCGCTACTGAATGCGTCATTCCCCGAGAGTTCCGGTATGTCGTACTCGTGCTGGGTCGAGCCGTCATAGCCGAGGTAGGTGTAATCGGCCTCGTCGAAGACGACCAAGCCACCGTTGTAGGCGGAAACGCCCCCTGCATCGAAGAAGCCGTGTTCCAGCGTGATCGCTCCCGTAGCCTCGTTGAAGCCGATCAGCTTGGTATTCAAGCCGTTAAAGGACCCGAAGTAGACATCTCCATTGGCGCCGAGGGCCGCTCCCCCGAGGGGTCCGTAAGTTCCGGTCGCGGTGGACCATCGGAACTGGCCAGCGGAATCGAACGATTCCACCACACCTTCCCCTTTGGTGTTGCCGCGGAAGACGTAACTATTTCCGGCGGAGTCGCTGACGGCTTGGTTACAAGATTGGTACGCAGGCAGAGTTATCGGCAGGGTCCACAATTCGGTCCCGTCCGGATTGATGTCCGTGCATTCTTCATCGAGGATCGCTCCGGATGGCGCGATGGTCATCCTGGTCGACGCGGCTTCAACAAGTGAAAGCGTCCACAGCGGCGAGGCGGCCAACGTCGTGCTCGCCCAGAGCAGCGACAGGCCGGCCAATGCCAATACAAGAAACCCCGATAGCATCTTGTGCTTCATCAGGCAGCGCTTTCCTCTGTGTTCGTTCCGAGTCCCTTGGGCGGATAGATCAGTGCGTCGAAGCGGCTCGCCAGTTTATGTGGGCAAAGGGTTGCTAGCCAGCACCTAGTCTGAATCCGGTACTCGCGTGCAGCGCAGCCGCCTTCCACCTTGACTGGCCAGGTTTTGGTCTTGCCTATTTTCTGAGTCCTGTTGGTAGCACGGTTCTTCATCAGGTTACGGACCCTTATTCGCACCGGCTCCCGATGCCCGTTGACGCATTCATCGTATACATGAGTGGTGGCAGCCAGGACGAAACCGGCATCATGGGCTTCGTTACTCTTAGGGCCACCCTGACCTACGGGAAACCAGGCGGGCCCCTCCATACTGATCCAGCGGCCGGACCTTTTGACCTCCTCTTTGAGCTGGCTCTCTCGCTGCCAGTTATCGCAGCCTTCTATGGCTGGGTAGTGCAGTTTGATGAGTGACTCCTGATGCGCGGCACCTGGGTTGAACATCTTCGCCTCCAGCAATTGCGGGTGCCGCAGTATCAGGCTCGCACACCGTTGTGTTGACTTGCTACTGGCCACGGCTGATGCGGGTAACGTCAAGAGAACGAACGCGAGCACCACGACGCCCCAGGCTAGACCCCGCTGCTCGATGATCCGAGCTTTTCCCCCGTTGCTCATCGCCCCCGCCTCCTTGATCGTGTTCGCAGTTGCCGCCTGACTGGGCAGGTGCTGAACGACTGTTCCTGCCGAACCAGGCGCGGGCGGATGCTACTTATAAGTATGTAGACCGTCAAGTAGCAATCCGCGAGCGTTCTTGCGGATGGAAGGCGATCTGCAACGGGCCTTTGGCCGCAACCTTCTGGCCTACCGCCAGGCCAGGGGTCTGAGCCAGGAGGCGTTCGCCGACGTGCTGGGCTTCCATCGCACGTACATGGGTGACGTTGAGCGCGGCGAGCGCAATCTAACCCTCAAGAGCGTTGAGCGGATCGCCGGGCGGCTCGGCGAGGAGCCATTGAGCTTGCTCCAGCCTGTCCCGTAGCGGCGGTTCGGGGGCCAGGCGCGTACCTGCATAGCTACTTATGAGTCTGTAGACTGTTGAGTAGCAAACAGGCAGCGTCCCTCCAATGGAGGGCGAACTACAACGCACCTTTGGCCGCAATCTTCGGGCCTATCGGAAAGGGCGCGGCCTGAGTCAAGAGGCATTCGCCGACGTGCTCGGCGTCCACCGCACGTATATGGGAGGCATCGAGCGAGGCGAGCGCAATCTAACCCTCAAGAGCGTTGAGCGAATCGCCAGCCAGATTGAGCTGGAGCCGCTGACGTTGCTTTTGCCGGATAACGCGAAGTAACCGGACGTCCGGCCCGCTGCTCGGCCGCACCGTAGCCGTCCGAGCGGCTTGAATGATCGAAAGCGCCGAGAGAGGAAACGAGGCAGTCAATGGCGTCTGGAACAAAAGACGAGGAGAAACCCGGCTTTCGCGGCCAGCGGCTTGAAGACGCGCTGGCGCACCCGGTGCGAGCGCAGATGTTCAGCGAGTTGAGCAAGCGCCCGCTCGGCCTACCCGCGCTTGCCGACCTATTCGACAAGCCGGTGGGGTGGGTCAGGTATCACTACCGGGTGCTTGAGGCGGTAGACGGGATTCCCGCGCCGGACGTCAGAGACAGCTAGGGGCCTCATCGCCCCCAGCCATAGCTGCCCAAGTCCGTTCCCTCCCAGGCGGGCGGGCAGAAGCAGACGCCCTGGGGGCCTAACCAGGCCCCCAGGGCGTAGCTTCGGGCAATGAAACGGCTCCGGCTTAGCCCATCTATGCGGCTATCTAGATCAGGCGGTATTCGCCGTAGGCAGTGCGTTCAAACCGAGGTTTTTTCTTCCGTGCACCCTCTGAGAGGCAAGCTTTTATCGAGCGATAATTGACTGAACAGCCAAGCAGGCGCTCGACAGCGCGATGGATCTCGGAGACGTGCATTGATTCTGTCGCTCCAGCTAGGACCTTGATGATCGCCTTTGGAGTCTCGCCAATGCGGCGTGGGGGAGTCGTCATCTGTCGAGGCGACTTGGTTGCCTCTCGGATCAGCTTCTTGCGGAGGCTGCTCAGACGGGAGAGCTTGGCACTGGTCTCTTTTTTGGAAAGTGCGCCGATTAGGGGTATGGCTCTGGCAAGCCAATCTCATCCGTGACAAGGCCATGAACCTTGTTTTCGGCAACACTTTCGGCAACAGGGTGCAGGCGCGGTGCAGAATCGGCAGCGCTCGCGCGACCTGAGAGGAGGCTCTCGCTGTTGCCGACGTGTTGCCGCACCGCTGTGAATTCTGTTGCCGCTATTGCCGCCATTGTTGAGAGGGCATCGTAGCTTCTGGCGATCGCGGAACCGCGACGGCGGTCTCGCGAGTCCATCCGCCGCTAGAGCAACTCGGCAATGCTCCGGGCGGCTCTCGCGGCACCGTCGACCTCCACGTCGCGGTAGTTGACATCACGGCCGATCTCGTCCGCAATCGCCGCGGCGATCCGCTCTGGCGGAGAGTTGTCGAAGTCCATGCGGCGGCCCGCCCCGTAGCGTTCGAGCCGGTGGCGGACGTGGAAGTTCTGCTCGAAGTGGTGGCGCAGCGGGAAGTAGAGGAACGGCCGCTTCTGTGCGGTCAGCTCCATCGACGTGGTCAGGCCGCCCTGCACCACCGCCAGGTCGCAGGCGGCCAGGTGCCGGTAGAGGTTGTGGACGTAGGGGACCACCTCCAGGCCGGCATGGGAGGGGAGCGAGCGGGGATCGATGCGGGGACCGGCGACGACGATCATGCGTAGGTCCGGGACCCCTTCCTTGGCCGCCGGGTAGGCGGCAATGACCCGTCGCAGCAGGTCGGCACCCACGCCTGACCCACCGACGGTGACGATGCAGACCCGCTCGTCGTCCCGGTAGCCGAGCTCGGCGCGCAGCTTGGTGCGGTCGCTCAGGTCGGCAGGGTCGAAGCCGGTCACGTAGCCGGTGAAGTCGAAGTGGCTCTCGGTCCAGTCGCGGATCATCGGCAGCTGCGGCCCCAGCGGCTCGGGGACGATGTCATCGGGATTGCCGACGAACAGGGACATGTCCCGAACCTCAGGGTTGTGAGCGATGTGGTCGACCATGTCGGCGTTGTAGTCGGCGGTCAGGAAGCTCTCCCGCTCGCCCCCATCCTCCATCGGCAGGAAGCCGACGAAGTCGGTCAGCCAGGCGAACGGAACCCGCTTCTCGCGCGGGTTCTCGTGCAGGTAGTAGTCCAGCTCCCAGGCCTCGTCGCCGATCCAGAGGTCGTAGCGCTCATCACGCACGACGTCGTGGAAGAGCATGAAGTTGGCGGCGAGGATCTCGTCCATACGACGCAGCGCATGGAAGCAGTGCAGATCGTGCTCGGCGGACTCCGACTCGATGTGGCGGGACTCGTTGGCCAGGTGGGCACTGGCCGGGTGAATGCGCTCACCTTCGGCCTCCAGCACCCGGGTGACCGGATCCTGAGCGAGCCAGTCGACCTGCAGGTCGGGGCTCAGCTTGCGCAGCTCGCGGGTGATCGCGATGTCGCGCTGGGCGTGGCCGAGCCCGATCGGCGAGCAGACGAACAGAGCGCGGGGGCGGCCGTCGGGCCTGTAGACGTTGTCGTCGCGCGGCTTGGGCTTCCGCCCGAAGGCGTCCTCGGAGAAGTCGCGCAGGGCCAGGTTGACCTGGACAGGCTTGCGGGCGTGCGGCATATGGCCGGCGCCGCGGACGACCTCCAGCCTGGCGTCGGTGAAGCGAGCCAGGGCGCGGCCGTCGCGAAACGGCGCGATCTTGTCGTTGTCGCCGTGGATGACCATCACCGGGCAGTCGAGCCCCCGCGCCAGCTCGCGCAGGGTTGAGCGGCCGCGGTGGATGTCGCCCCCGGCCGCAGCGATCATCGTCGCCGGGTCGGTTTCCAGGCCCCAGCCGATCCCGTCCTCGATCGCCTTGCTCGAGTGCGGCTCCGGAACACAGCGTGAGATGAACCACTCGACGTACGCGGGAAAGTCCTCGAGCCAGTGACTTGCGTTCATATGCCCCCACCAGCGATAGAAGGGGAGGGACCATCGAGTGAAGTAGTAGCGAAAGGTCAGCCGATTGAAGAGCAGCGAGTGATGCGATGGGGTGTAGGGGAAGAGCGGTCCGATCAAGACCGCGCCGGTCATTCGCTCCGGCGCAATCCGCCCCAGCTCGAGCGTATACTGCGCGCCCTTGGAGAGGCCCACCGTCAGCGCCCGCTCGGTACCGGTGGCGTCCATCACCGCGAGGCAATCGCGGGCGGTCTCGTCGATGTCGTAGCGCCGCGGGTCGTGGCAGCGGTCGGAGCGCCCGTTGCCGAGACCGTCCATCGCCAGCACCCGGAAGTGTCGGGCGAGGTAGGGGATCTGCATCTTCCAGTGGCGCGAGTGGACGATCGACCAGGTCGGGAGCAGGAAGATCGTCTCCTCCCCCTCGCCGTAGACCTCGTAAAAGAGGCGCTGGCCATCACGCTCGACGAACCCCTCGGCGTCGGGATAGCGGGCGCGGCTCTGCTCCGACGCACCGCGGAGTGCCTCCAGGTGGAGCGGCGGCGATTCTGTCCTGGTATCGGTTTTCATGATTTCGTCCCTTCCTTACTAGATTGTTTGTTTGCACCGTCGTAGTCAAATGCGGCAGCCTTACGGGTCGCCGCGCAGCCGCGCCTATGCCTTGAGTTCGTAGAGAACCGAGAACGGTTCCTCGATCGGGAGCTTGCGAAAGTGCGTGAAGCCGGACGCGTAGGCAAGCTCGCGCGCCTTCTCCTGGCCCATACAGGCACCGATGCCGGCGCCCCCGTGGGCGAGCGAGGTCGTCATGCAGTAGAGGGTGCTGACGTTGTAGAGGAACTTGCCAAGGGGGTTGCGGTTCTCCTCCACATCGCCGGAGGCGTTCATCTCGAGCATCAGGTACGTGCCGTCCTCCCGCAAGGCCCCACGGATCGCACTCATCAGCCCGACCGGGTCGGCGGAGTCGTGTACGACGTCGAACGTGGTGATGAGATCAAACCTCCCCTGCGGCAGCTCGGCGCCGTCGGCGACCGTGAACGTCACCCGGTCGGCGACCCCCTCGGCCTCCGCGTTTGCCCGCGCGCGCTCGATCGAGCCGGCGTGGACGTCGTAGCCGTGGAGCGCTGCCGTCGGCAATGCCTTGGCGATCGTGATCGGAGCGCGACCCGATCCGCAGCCGACGTCGCAGGCGGATCCACCCGCCTCGAGCTTCTCCTTGACGCCGGGCATCGCGGGGATCCAGGTCTGGACGAGCTCGTGTTTGTACCACGGCGCCGTGAGGCGCTCGATCGCCTCGTACATGTCGGGCAGATACTGATCCTGCGTAACACCTCCGCCGCTCTTGAACGCCTCGGCCACCTGCGGCGCGACGGTGACCGTTGGGACGATCATCTGCATCAGTCCGCCGGTGAAGAAGGGGAGCTCCTCGTCGGCGAGCGGCAGAGCGTGCTCGGGGGGCAGGAAGTAGGTATCGCCTTCGCTGTCGTGCTCGAGGTACTCGGCCGTCGCCATCGCCGCGAGCCACTCACGCAGGTAGCGCTCGTCAAGACCCGTTCGTTGCGAGAGCTCGGCGCCCGTCACCGGCCCGGACTCGGCAAGCGCCGCGAAGATGCCGAGGCGGTCGCCGATGTACATCAACCCCCCGCGCATCGCCGTTCCGACGTCGAGCACGATCCGCTCGACGAAGGCTTCGAGCTTTTCTTGGTCAAGTTGCACCTCGGTAGCCATCTGGTTGTCTCCCCTCGTGGTTGTGCGTTCGGGAGCGACCCTCCCAGGGCCCCGTGGCGGCACCGCGAAGCGCGCGCGAAACATGCGTGAATCGGCGTAGGCTTCGTTCATGCTGCGCGTCAAGCTGCTGGGGGCGCTGGCGCTCGAGGTGGACGGCAAGCCTCTGGAGCTGCCGGCGAGCCGTCGGGCGCGTTCGCTGCTGGGCTTGCTTGCGATCGAGCGGCGCACGCACCCTCGCGGGCAGCTCGCGGCTCGCTTCTGGCCCGACGTGCTCGACGAGAGCGCGCGCACGAGCCTGCGCAGCGCCCTGTCGGCTCTGCGTCGCACGCTGGGCGCCGACGCCGATCGCTACCTGTTGGCCAGCCGCGACGGAGTCGCCCTCGCCGGCCCCGATCAGGTCTGGACCGACGTGGGCGAGTTCGAGCAGCTCGCCGCCGAGGGTCGGTTTGAGGATGCGCTCGAGCTCTCCAAGGGCGAACTGCTGGAAGACCTCGACGAGGACTGGGTCTACGAGCGACGCGACGAGCACCGCGCGCGGCTGGTGGCGTTGCTAGGGCGGATGGCTGCTGCCGCCGAAGCCGCGGGGGACCTCGCAGCGGCGGTCGCGCTGACGCGCCGCCAGATCGCGCTTGACCCGCTCGCCGAGGAGGCCCATCTCGAGCTGATCCGTCGCCTGGCGGCAAACGGGGACCGCTCGGCGGCGCTGACGACGTACAGCCGCCTTGCCGACCGATTCGCCGCCGAGCTCGGGATCGTGCCGTCGCCCGCGACGCGCGAGCTGGTCGAGCAGATCCGCGCGGGTGAGACGACGCCGCAGCCCGTTGCACCGTCGCTGTCGGACTCCCCGCCGCCTGCGCCGCCCGTGCCCGCAGCGGCGGCCGAACGGACGACCGGCACGGTGACGCTGCTATTTACCGACCAGGTTGGCTCGACGGAGACGCTCCAAAGACTCGGCGACGAGGAGGGCGAGCGTCTGCGGCGCGCGCACTTCGGCCTGCTGCGCGAGGCGGCGGCCCTGCATGGCGGCGAGGAGGTGAAGAACCTCGGCGATGGGTTGATGGTGGCGTTTGTGAGTGCGGTCGACGCCGTCGCCTGCGCGATCACGATCCAGCAGGCCGTCGACCGCACCGGTGCGGGCGGCGACCCTGCGTTCGCGGTTCGCATCGGCCTCAACGTCGGCGAGCCGATTCGCGACGAGGGCGATTACTTCGGCACGCCGGTGGTGATCGCCAAGCGGCTCTGTGACGCCGGCGCGCCGGGCCAGATTCTCGCCTCCGAGGTGGTGCGGGCGCTGGTCGGTACGCGCGGCGGATTCACCTACCGCACGCTGCAGCCAGTCGCCCTCAAGGGAGTCGCCGAGCCCGTCCCCGCTTGCGAGGTGATCTGGGACGCCTCGACCGAGCAGCGCATCCCACTGCCGCCGCTGCTGGCGGGCGAGGACCGCAGCGCGTTCGTCGGCCGCTCCGATGCGGCGGCTGCATTGGAGGCAGCGTGGGCGGCGGTGCGCGAGGGCGGCTTCCGCGCCGTCCTGGTCGCCGGTGAGCCAGGGATCGGCAAGACCCGCCTGGTCAGGGAGTTTGCCCGCACCGCGCACGAGCAGGGTGCGACCGTGCTGGCGGGCAGCTGCCGCGAGGAGACCCTCGTCCCCTACCAGCCCTTCGTCGAGGCACTGGGCCATTACGTCGCCTGCTCCTCCGCCGCCGAGCTGGCCGTGCACGTCACCCCGCGGCGCGCGCAGCTCGCCGCGATCGTGCCGGAACTCGAGGACCCGCGTACGGCGAGTGTGCCGACGGGCCTCGGCGCCGAGCAGGAGCGCTTCCGCCTGTTCGAGGCGGTCTCATCCCTGCTCGCCGACGCCGCACACCTTCGCCCGCTGGTGCTGGTCCTGGACGACCTGCACTGGGCCGACCAGCCGAGCCTGCTGATGCTTCGCCACCTCGCCCACTCGGCGCAGGGCGCACCGCTGATCGTGCTCGGCACCTACCGGCCGGTGGAGATCGACGACGAGCACCCGCTGGCCGCAGCGCTCGCAGAGCTGCGCCGCGCGCGAGTGGTCGAGCAGCTTTCGTTGTCGGGGCTGGGGGAGGCCGAGGTCGCCAAGTTGATCGTCGGTCGCGCCGGGCAAGAGGCGCCGCGCGAATTCGTGCGCCGTGTCGCGAACCGCAGTGAGGGCAACCCGTTCTTTATCGAGGAGCTGCTGCACGATGTCGGCGCTGAGGCCGATTGGGACGTGGCCGCGGGCGGCGTGCCGGACAGCGTCAGGGACTTGCTGTTGCGCCGCCTGCGCGGTCTCGGCGAGGAGTGCCGCCAGGCGCTCTCGGTCGCCGCCGTCGCCGGCCGTGACTTCGAGCTCGACGTGCTCGAGCGTATCCTCGATTGTCCACGCGATCAGCTCATCGACCTGGTCGAGGAGGGGATCGACGCCGACATCCTGGTCGAGCCTCCCCAATCGGTGGGGCGGCTCAGATTCTCCCACGCGCTCTTTCGAGAGACCATCTACGAGCAGCTCTCGGCCACCCGCAAGGCGGCGATCCACGGACGGATCGCCGCGGCGATCGAGGAAATTCCCACTGACCGTCCCGACGAGCGGGCGGGCACGCTCGCCTACCACTTCCGTGCCGCCGGCGAGCTGCGCAAAGCGTTCGACTACCACCGTCGTGCCGCGGCAGCGGCAGAACGGGTCCACGCCCAAGAGACGGCGCTCGAGAACCTCGAAGGAGCGATCGTCGCGGGCGAGATGCTCGGCTTGACGGTCGCCACGGAGGAGACCATCCGCGACCTCTACCGCGCCCGCGCCTGGACGCTCGAGCTACTCGGCGAGCCCGAGAGAGCGCTGGCCGACCTCGAGCGGGCGCTGGAGGGTGCGCGCGCGGCCGGCGACCGTGCGACCGAGATGCACGCGCAAAACTCCTTGGGGACTCATTGGCACATGCTCGACCCGCAGGCCTCCCGACACTGTCACGAAGAGGCGCTGCGGATCGCCGACGAGCTTGGCGACGATTCCGGTCAGGTCAGCGCGCTCAATCGCCTTTCGCTGGTGCTCGCCAACGAGCTGGAGTTTGCCGAAGCGATCGAGCTGGGTGAGCGCGCGCTCGAG
>DATCPU010000062.1:0-11065 GCA_036569925.1 Candidatus Dormiibacterota bacterium | reverse complement strand
GGACATGGCGGACCCGGATGCCACGACCCTTGCCATCGAGCTCGATGGCCGCGTCGTTGGCGCGATTCAATGGAGCGCCGAGACCGAGCCCGACTACCGCCACGCCAGCATCGACATCTACCTGGATCCGTCGGTGCACGGCCGCGGCGTCGGCACAGATGCGGTGCGCACGCTGGCCCGGCACCTGACCGTGGACAAAGGTTTCCACCGCCTGGTCATCGATCCGGCGGCGGACAACGCCGCCGCCATCAAGTGCTATAGCAAGGTGGGTTTCCGGCCGGTAGGAAAAATGCGCAAGTACGAACGCGGCTCAGATGGCACCTGGCACGACGGGTTGCTGATGGACGCGCTCGCGGAGGAGCTCGGCGATTAGCGGCGAGCTACCGGGCAGAAGCCCCGAGCCACTGCCTGGCCCTCTCGACGGTCGAGAAATATCTGACGTCGATCGCGTTATCGGCGGCCTTCGCCATGTTGTCGATGTTCAACTTTGCTTCGGCGGCCGTGGGAATCACGATCGCCGCCACCCGCAGGCCCGCTTCCAGAGCGCGCGGCAGCAGGTTCTCGGTGATCCAGTCCTGGTGGGATTGCTTGATCGCCCTGATGTCGCGGCCATCGACGAGCCATCGTGAACCACGGTGATCAGCCATTGCGCGAATGGCGGAGTCGAGCACGGCCCGCGACTCGGCGGTGCCCGACCAGCCCTGGGCTTCGATGTGAACGACATTCCAGCGGGCATCCCAGGTCACGTCGGCGACGCCGGGCCGAGTGAAGTACAGGTCCACCCGACGGGATAGATCGGCCTGCACGGCATCTGCCGTCATTGGGCGGCTGAAACCTCCGCTGCCCATTGCCTTGCCGCCACGACGGTGGAAGACGTCCGCGACTGCAAACGGTGGTCGTCGGCCAACGCGACGGCCCTCCGAATCGACAGGTAAAGCTCGTTCATACAGGCGTCATCGGCGCGTTTGAGGGACACCGTATACGCCCGTAGGGGTTGCTGACATCCCCAAAATGACCGGGCCTTGACCCATCCCATTTGATGGCTCAAGCACGAAAATTCCCTCGTGATCGAGCAGGTCAGGCGGATCGCAACCCCAGCGCGGATGCGGCGGGCTCGTGCGGCACCGGCTGGGCGGTTCGCCGAAGGGCTGATCGGCACCGGCTGGGGGGCCGCATTTGTCCTGTTTCGCGGTAACTCCGATGTCGTGATCTCGGCTTCCGCTTTCTGGCTCGTAGCCGTGCTGTTCCTGCTCGCGGCCTGGGAGCTGCTGCTGATGCTGGCCGGCAAGCCCGGCGTCGCCGTGCTGCCACGCCAAAAGTGGATGGCGCAGGTCCAGACATGGCTGGTCCCGGCCGGCCTGGTCGTGGGCCTCCTGTTTGGACATTACGTATGGCCGTGAACCCGCGGCGCAGGCTCCGCATCAACGCCCGCGTGGTGATGTTCGGCGGGGTCGCAGCGGGCCTCCTGGCGTTGGCCGTATGGGTCCTTTTCAGAGCAAGCGTTTACGATCCCAATCTCCTCGCCACCTGCATCGGCAAACGTGACCCCAATCCACTTTTCCCAATACCGGGCATCGTGATCTGGGGCGTTGTCGCCTTCCTGGCAGGCGGTGCCGCCGCGCGGCTGAGGGCGCGCCTCGGAAGTTCGCCTGCGCGCAAGGAACCCAAGGCTTGATCGCGCGCATGCGCCGCGTGGCCAGGCCCGCGATCTGGGTTCAGGTAGGGCTGGTGATCTTCTTGCTCCTGGGGGCGGTGTTGCTTGGTTACGAGACCATGGCTCTCGGCGACACCGGCCAGCACGCGCCCATCACGTACTACATCCGGTGCTCGTATGCGGTGGAAAGGCCTGCAACCTTCGCCGGTGTGCTGGCGGTGAGCTTCATCCTCGGCCACTGGCTGTGGTCGCCGCGGAGAGGAGTCAAGAGCTAGTGGTCGTCCCTGCCGGCATCACGGTCGTCGCGTTGGTGGTGCTGGCGATGCTGTTCGGAATCGCGGCTCTCGATGCGGTGTTCGAAGCGGGGCGGTGGGAGCCAATCGACCAGCGCCTCCAGACGTGGTCAGGCCGCTACCCGTACTTCGCGGTGGCCCTGTCCGCCCTGCTGGGCGCGTTGCTGGGTCATTTCTTCTGGTAGGCGGGGCGTAACCCACCCGGCGGCAATCCGTTCTTCGACACATGGCCCCGGTGCATTTCGGCGCCGACCTGCGCAAAGCGGCGGTGGCGATGCTGACGTGCGGCTGCGTCCTGCTCACAGCTTGCGTGCGCGCACCCGGCTCGCCATCGGCGGCTGCACCCTTGACTGATCAGGCGAACTCTGACCAGGAAATACGCGTGGCACACCTGTTCACGCCGACTTCCGGCTGGGTGCTTACCACCGATCGGGTGTTGACCACAGCCGATGGTGGAACGAGCTGGACTGACGTCACACCGCCGGGCGTCGTCACGACCGGATACCGCACCGGGAGCCTGGCTGTGCCCGGATCGGCACCATCGTTGCAGGCGCGCTTGCTGCAGACCGCGTTCTTCCTCAGCCCAAACGAGGCCTGGGCCGTGGTCAGCAGGCCTGTAGTCACCAGCGCCTGCGGCCTGGATCCGCTGGAACTGTTTACCTCGACAGACGGCGGGAGCCACTGGAGATCATCGCGAATGACCGCCACCACGCAATGCGATACCGCCGGGCCTTTCTACTTGACCTTCGTCGACGCCACCCGCGGTTGGCTGATCGTGGATCGAGGGTCGCATGCGGGGTTCATGAGATACGACGGATTCCAGACCATTGACGGCGGAATCACTTGGACTCCGCTGGCGTATCCGCAGAGCGCGCCGCTGCTCTTTGTAAGCCGGCTGGATGGCTTCAGCGTTTCCGCCGGTGGTTATCGGCAGTCGGGTGGATATGCAACCCACGATGGCGGGCACACATGGAAGCCTCTCGCTTTCGGAGGTTTGACAGGCAGGGCGGCGACATCGGCCTTCGAGCTGCCCCGATTCAGCGATGAGCGCCACGGCGTGCTGGGCGGTCTGGTAATGGATCCGTCGGGCGACACTGCGTCCGTGGTGTTTTACTCGACATCGGATACAGGCAGGACCTGGCAGCCGGCGGCTGACGTTCCCAACCCTGACCCCCGAACCAGCGCTCAAGCCTTAGGCATCGTGAGCGCTAGATCGTGGCTCGCCGGATTCCTGATGGCCGGGCCAGCCGCAGGTAAGACGTACACACGGCTGACGATGACCCAGGACGCCGGGCGAACCTGGGCATGGCTGCCGTTGTTGGTCGCGGGGGCCTTCCAGGGCCAACTCAGCTTCGCCGGATCAACCGGCTGGGGAATCCTGGCCGACTCGGGGTGCCGTGGCTTCAAGACGGATTGCTACACGAACTGGGCATTGGCCCAGACGCTCGACGCAGGGGCGCATTGGACCGCGCTGCGTGTTACTTAGCCGGGTACCCGCGTAATACGGCCGAGAACGCGGCCGGCGCCCCTATGATCGGCGCACCGTGGCTTTTGCAGTCGAAGACCTGGCCCGCACGGCCCTCGTTCGGATCCTCCCACGCAGCCGATATCGCCTGGCTGCGCCGACCGACTCGCGGTTCGCTTCCTTTACCGCCAACGCGGCTCGGATCGCTTACCGGCAGCAGGGCGCCACGCCTGCCTTCCTGATCTTCTCGGGGCCCGGCCAGGACCCGCGCGCCGCCGCCACCGCCGCGGCCGCCTGGGCGGAGGCGAACTGGCGTCCAAATGCGATCCAGAGAAGGGTGCGGCCTGGCGTGGTGGTGGTGCAGGTCGCGCCGGCAGGTGAGCTGACGAAGCCCGGTTTGGTGGACTCGACCGCGGTGCCGGCCGCGATCTGGACTGTCGATTCGGAAACCGGCCGGGTCGATGTCTCCGGCCAGCCTCCCGGCTCGCCATCCGGCGGGGAGGTGAGGCGCGCCGGAGCCGCGCTCGCACAGGGGTTGCCGGCTCCTTCGCTCGGCGAGCTCGACCACGCGGAGCGGGAGATCATGCAAATGCGGACGCGCGCGATGCCGCAAGCGATTGGCGGAGTGGTGGGCATCCTGTTGGTGATCTTCGCGTTCCGCTATGGACTTGGTGCTTTGGGGAGTCTTATGGGCTTGTCCAGCCTTCTGCGGTCGCCGCAAGCAGTGAACGCCTTTCCCGGCGGAGGGCTCTTCGTCTACGGCGAGCTCCTGGTCAACTTCCTGATCGTTGCCGGAATCGTCGTGGGGCTGGGAGTCCTGTTCAACATCGGCAACCTTGCATATCGACTACCCGGTTTTTCGAGCCCAGTGCCCCGGAGGCGAAACATGACCTGGGTGGGTTACGCCACCGTGATGATCGTGCTGGCTGTGGTGCTTGATGGCGTGCTGCCCGGTGTTGCGGGGCCTAGGAACGCCGGCCAAGACCAATCCGCACACGTGACAGTGACCACCGCTGATGACGGCAGCGAAACCTATGTGATCGTCGGCGGCGACCTGACGGCCGACCTGTCTTCGTGGCCGTCGTCGGAGTGGGCCGGCGTGTCGTTCAAGACGAGCAACCCCAGCATCCTCAGCCTGGACAGCACGCCATCAGCGGGAGCTCGGCCGGTCGCAGTCTTCACGGCGCGACAGGAGGGCGCGGCTCGCGTCGATGCCACCTCAGCCGACGGCCGTTACACCTTCCAGGTGAGGGTCAACGTGATAACCGGCAGCAGTTAGTCGGCAGCAGGGGGGTGCGCCGGGATCTGGCTCCGCCAGGCCCCGCGCCCTGAGGGGGGGACGTCCCCCTCAAGCTTCGAGTCCGAACTGCTTGAACAGGAAGGCGGCGATCAGCCGGTAAGCCTTGAGCTGGTTGGCGCGCTTGCTGAAATCGTGGCCTTCGTCCTCGAACACGTGGTACTCGACGTCGATGCCGATCGACCGCAACTTCTCCACCATCTGATCCGACTCCGGCTTGACGCACCGCGGATCGTTGGCGCCCTGCAGCACGAGAAGGGGCGCCTTCATGTTCTCGACATACGTGATCGGCGAGCGCGACATCAAGAAGTCGACCTCCTCTTCGGGGTCGCCGACCCACTCCTTCATCAATGCGCGCCAGTGTGGCGGCACCGCCTTGGCGAAGGTGACGAGGTTCGAGGGCCCGACGAGGTCGATCCCGCAGCGCCAGTAATCGGGCAAACGTGTCATGGCCGACAACGTGGCGAACCCCCCGAAGCTCGCGCCGTACACCGCGATCCTTGTGCTGTCGGCCCAGCTCTGTGCGCGCAGCCACCTCGCGGCATAGTCGATGTCCTTGAGCTCATCGCCTCCCCAGTCGCGGTGGATGAGCTTCTGGAACGATTTGCCATAGCCAGTGCTGCCCCGAATGTTCGGGGCGAGCACCGCGATGCCCCGGGACAGCAGGTATTGATAGAAGGAAGAGCTGCGTGTGACATGCGTACGTTCCTGCGCCTCCGGGCCGCCGTGTATCGACAACACGACCGGCACGCTGCCCTCTGACCCCTGCGGGCGATACAGCCAGGCCGGGATCTGCTTGCCGTCGAAGCTTGGAAAGTGCACGAGCTCGGGCTCGACGAGCTCCGACTCGGGAATGGCGCCGAGGAAGTTTTCGGTGACGCGTGTGACACGACCTTCGTCGATGTCGGCTACGTAGACGTCGAACACGCGCGTCCCTGTCGCAATCAGGCCGGCGACGAGCCGTCCATTCGGAGAGATTGCGAACTGCGAGCAGACCCCTTTCGGCATCTCGGGGAATTGAAGCTCGCGCCCACTCTCGATGTCGTGCGCGTGAAAACGGGAGTAGCCGTCCTCGTTGATCGTGTATGCGATGCGGCCGCGGTCAGCAGACAGGTCCGCCTGCTCGATGCCCCAGTCTGACTGAATGAATGCGGCTCGCCTGCCCGAGGCCAGATCGATGGTTTCGATGAAGCTGTGCTCGGCGCCCCGGTCGGTCAGGTTGTACAGGAGCGAGCCGTCGGCGCTGAAGCCGATCGGGGTGTTTGACTCCTCTCCTTCGTGCGGCGTGACGCTCTTCAGCTCACCCGTTTCGACATCCAGGACGAAAATGCTCTGGTCAGTATTGCCAAGGACCTCCGCGACGGCGGCGCGGCGGCCGTCCGGATGCCATGGGCCGGCGTAGAGCTGGCGTCCTTCCATGTCGAGCACCAGCCTGTACCCGCCGGTGGGGATGTCCAGCAGATAGATCGCCACATCGGTCGGCCTCTCCTGGTTGCCGTCGAAGAGCATCCGGCGGCCGTCGTCTGCGACGGGCCCGACCTCGTACTGAACGTCATGACGGTCGGTGACCGGGCGCGGCCAGCCGAAGCCATCTGGCGGGAGGAGGTTGAGCTGCCATTGCTCGGCCCCAAGGTGGTCGAGCTCGAGCACGATTCCGGTCGGAGTCCAACGGTGGTGCCGGACCGCGTCCTCGTCGCCGCTGGTGAGCTGGCGGGCAGGGCCACCTTCGACCGGGGAGACCCAGAGATTGAAAAGGCCCGAGCCGTCATGCACGTAGCTGATCTGACGGCTGTCGGGCGAGAACGCGAGATTGTTCAGGAAGTAGGTGCGCCGGAGGGCGAAGAACTGCTCGAAGCGCGGGGGCGCAGCTGTCGTCGTGGCCATGCAGTACCAGACTACCCGCACCGCGCCCAAGGAAATTGAGCGCTCGACATGCGGGTGTACCTACTAACCTGAGGCGACATGATCACGAGGGCGGTATGCCGCATCCTCGTCGGGCGGGAGGACGAGCTGTCCACGTTGGAGGACGCCCTGCTCGCGGCGTGTCGAGGCGAGGGGTCGGTGGTGGTGCTCGCGGGCGACGCAGGAATGGGCAAGAGCCGGCTGTGTACCGAGCTGGCCGATCGTGCGGAACGGATCGGGGCGACAGTCCTCGAAGGTTCCTGCTCGGAGGCGGATATCGCCCTTCCCTACCTCCCTTTTCTTGAGGCGATCGGCAACTACCTCTCGACCAGTGAGTCGGCAAAGCTACGCGAGCGCCTCGGTGTCCATGCACAGGAGCTCTCCAAGGTGTTTCCGCAGCTCGCCGACACCACAAGTCAGCCGGCCAACGAGGCAGAGACGCCAGATGCCAGGTTAAGGCTGTTCGAAGCGATTCTTGCGCTGCTCGGCCTAGCTGCGGAGCAGCGAGGGCTTCTCCTGATCGTCGAAGATCTCCATTGGGCGGACGCCTCGACGCGCGAGCTACTCGACTACATCACGCGGCGGCTTCGGAACCGTCGAATGCTGGTGCTTGCGACCTATCGGCGCGACGAGATGCACCGCAAGCATCCCCTGTTGCCGACTGTTCAGGGCTGGCAGCGCTCACGACTGGCGCAACTGATCGAGCTCGAGCCCCTTGCGCCCGACGGTGTCGCGCGGATGGTCAGCTCCATTTTCGACAACACGAACGTCGGCGCGGAGTTTCGCGACTTTATGCACGCGCGCAGCGAGGGCAACCCATTCGTGCTCGAGGAGATGCTGAAAGCGGCGATCGACCGCGGCGACATCTACCGCGAAGAGGCTGACTGGCAGCGCAAGCCGATCGCCGAGCTTCGGATTCCGGAGACTGTGCGCGACAGCATCCTGCTGCGCGTCGAGCGCCTCTCGGCCACCCAGGCGGAGGTCCTACGGTGCGCCGCTGTGCTTGGCCGTTCCTTCGACTACCAGACGCTCATCCGGCTGTCAGAGCAGGACCGGCTGGCGGTCGAGACCGCGCTGCAGACAGCGGTCCAGCAGCAGCTTTTGGAAGAGGAGAGCGGCTCTCGCGGGCGCTACCGGTTCCGCCATGCGCTCACGCAAGAGGCGATCTACGAAGACCTGAGCGCGCCGACACGCGAGCGCCTCCATTCGGCGGCGGCCGACGTCCTTGCGGAGCGGGCCGACACGCCACGGGCCGAAGTTGGCTTTCACCTTCGAAACGCGAACCGATGGCGAGAAGCGATCCAGGTGACCATGGAAGCTGCGTCAGCAGCCGAAGCACGCCTCGGATTCGGCGAGGCGGCTGCTCTCTACTCGCTGCTCCTGCCCGTCGTCACTTCGGGGCTTGACCGCGCGCGCCTCCTCTGCCGCCTCGGTGAGGCGTACTGGATGATGGGAAGTGCAGCTCGAGCGGTGGATCCGCTTGGGGAAGGCGTTCGACTGCTGAACCAGGAGGGCCAGCCGGTGGAAGCGGCGCGCCACGGACTCTCTCTCGGCCGCTGCTACTGGGAGCGAAACGATGCGCGCAAGGCCCGCGAGGAATATGAAGGAGCTCTCCGGACCCTGGAGGCTGCTGGGGCCAGCCGAGAGCTGGCGTTGGCCTACATCCGCCTGGCCGGCCTGCACGTGTTCAACATGGAAGGTCGGCAGGCACAGGAACTTGCCGAGAAGGCGATCGCCACCGCCGCCGACGCCGGCGCCGACGACATGCGGATCTGGGCGCTGAACTTCCTGGGTCTCGCGCGCGCGTACCAAGGCGACTACCCCGCGGCGATCGCCCTTCTCGAACAAAGTGCTCACGAAGCGCTGGACAGGGCGCTCTACAACATCGCGGGCAACGCCCTCCACAACCTGTTCGCGATGTACATCGAGACGATGGAGATGGACAAGCTTGCGGAGCTCGTCCCACGACTTGACGCGATCAAGGTGGAGCGCTGGGGGACCTTGTCCAGGCTCTTCGTCGCGTCGGTGTGGGCCCATCAGTCGGGGGAAGCGGAGCGCGGCTTGAACTTCGCGCTCGAGCTGCAAGACCGCGCAGGTGCCTTGGGCGACGACAACGCGGCGAAGACCGCGCGCCTCTCGCTCGCCGTGAATTGCCTGGAGCTCGCGCGGTACGACGATGCTCGCGGATACCTGGACCGGCCAAGCACGGACTCGCAGATGCAAGATGGTCTCGCCGACGCGTGGGCGTGGATTCGGGTTCATCTCGCGGCCGGCGAACTGAGTCAGGCGGTTGAGGGAGCGGAGTTCCTGCTCACGATAGCGACGGTTAACGAGGACGACGACGCTGCCGTGGCAGCAGTCGAAGCTTTTCTGGCCGCCGAGCGCATTGAGGACGCTAACAAAATGCTGGCTTTGCTCGAGGCGGGCGCATCGCCCCTGGCAAGGCAGGGCGCAAATGAGGCGCGCGCAAGAATTGCGCTCGCTGGCGGCCATACGGCCGCAGCTCTTGCAGACGCTGGAGAAGCCGCGAAGGCCTTTCACGACACCGGAATGGTCTGGCGCGAGCTCAAGGCGAGGCTATTGTTGGCGGAAATCCATGCAAGCGACGATGACGCCGGCGCCGCCGAGACCGAGCTCAAATATGTACTCGATACCTGCCGGCGCCTAGGCCTCAGGCGCATGGAGGGACTCGCGGAAGACGGCTTGGCGTCGCTCGGAATTGTTGTCGAACGCACTGAGCCAGGGGCCGAGAGCCCCGAAGCCCCCCGCCCACCCGCCGCGTTGGGCGAGCGGCTGGTGACCGTGATGTTCGCGGACGTGCGCGGTTACACGGCGATGGTCGGCGAGCGGCCACCGGTGGAGATGGTCGACCTTGTAGGCACGTATCAACGTTGGGCAGCCCAAGAGGTTGAGCGCCACCTCGGCATGGTCGACAAGTTCGCGGGTGACGCAGTCATGGCCACCTTCAACGTGTCGGGCGACCAGGTCGATCACGCCGCGCACGCGCTGAAAGCCGCGCTGGCGCTGCGGGACAAGGCCGCGATGCTCGGCCTGCCCGTGGGTATCGGTATCGCCACCGGGTCGGCCGTCGTCGGCACGCTGAAGACAGGGGCCAATCTGTCGGTGATCGGCGAGACGACAAATCTTGCATCGCGGCTTCAGTCGCAAGCCGCCGCCGGTGAGGTTCTGCTCAGCGAGGAGTCGTATCGGCGCGTGCGCGAAGTCATCGGTGCCAAGCCCGAGGAGCTGAACCTGAAGGGCTTTGACCGGGCGGTGACGGGATATCGCATTCCTGCCCCACAAGAAAGAGTGCCCAGGCCGAGCTAGAGCCTGCGATTCCATGTCGCATCCTCCGCTTGATCCACAATGAGGGGACATGGAAGAAAGAAGCGAAGAGCAAGTCATATCTCGTCTGTTCGACCTGGAGAACGATGGCCAGGCGACTCAGCGCGCCGAGCTCACTGGCGAGCGGTTCATCTCCCTGATCCAGGATCCCAACAGTGGAACCGCGTACGTCTTTCAGCACGGCCTCGATGAGACCGAGGGCGCGGAGGTTCCGCCCGGAACAGAGTTCTGGGAGTACCCGACGCTCGACGAAGCCGAGCGGGCCTATTCGCAGCTGCTCGAGGAAGATCGAAAGGCCGGCGAGCTGGTGGCGACGGACTCCGACGAGGGCATCGGCGACTCCGAGACCGGCGGGGCCGAGGTCCGCGATCGCTACTCAGCGAGCGACGACGATCCGCTCATCGAGAACGGGGAAGAGGCTGTCGGGCAGGAGACCGACGAGGACTCGTCGAGCGAAACCGAGCCCTAGCCTGCGGCGCTCATCGCGGCTCACGAACCCCGTGTTTCAGAAAGAGTCCTGACGGTTGAGATGTCCCAACAGCACACCTGAAGCATTGACCGCCATGTGCAGGCCGAGCGCCAGCCTCGGAGATCGGCTTCGCACGAGGCCGAGGCCAATCCCAAACGCCGCCAGGCCCAACGTCCGCCGCCACTTTCCATCGATGACGACGTGCTTGGTGGCGAAAAGAGCGGCAGTCACCGGTACGCCCAGAGCTGGTTCGATGAGCCCGCCCCACGTCAGCTCTTCCGCCGGCGCGATGACGCCGGCGACCGCGGCGAGCTCAATCGCAAGTGGGTCGGGTGGCGGTCCTGACGGTTGGTGGCGGAGAACGGCGCAACCCAACGGATAGCCGGCGAGAACCAGTGGGACGCCAAACCACAGCGCCCACGAGGGGCCGTTTTTACGGGACTTGGGCATGCCATCGATAAGGGCGGCGGCGCCGAGGAGCGAATAGGCGCCCAGCCAGGCGCGCGAGCGCGATGGGGACGCCCTGCGCGCGATCGCCTCCACTGCGGTGATTGCGACGGCCCATTGCAGCGGTTTCAGTCGCGTGGCTTAGCCGAACGGCGTTGCGCCGGCGTGCCTCTTGGCGGCTGGCCGTTAGGCC
>DATCPU010000061.1:0-1724 GCA_036569925.1 Candidatus Dormiibacterota bacterium | reverse complement strand
CGAGATGGCGAGGCGCCTCGAAGGCGTCGAGAACGCCGATGTGGAATCTAAGGCGCGGGAGTTGGACGGTTGATTAGGGGCCGGATACAGCCAAAAGGGCACAAATGGTCGTATCCGCCGCAATCGACACGACCAAAAGGGCGCAAATGGTCGTGTGGGCTGCGCTATCGCGCTTCTCGCGGAGGCCCAACAGGACAGCGGGGAGGATGACTCGAGCCTTAGTCCTTGGCGGCGCTGGGTTCGTGGGGAGTGCCGCTTGCAAGGAGCTCATGCGGCGCGGTGTCGAGACGATCGCTGCGGGTCGCAAGGAAAGGCCGTACGGGGTTTTCACCAGCTATGTGGCTTTCGATCGGACTGATGAGGAGCAGCTGAAGCGCGCGCTGGCGGAGACGAAGCCCGACGTGATCCTGGACCTCGCCTGCTACAAGCCCGCCGAGGTCGAGTCGGTGATCCGCAACTTCAAGGGAGACCGATACGTGTTCGTGTCGACCGGCGTCTACCCGTCCCTCAATGGCAAGCCCGCGCGCGAAGAGGATTTCGTTCCCCTCGAGGGCGAACCGCCGGCGACCCTCGACTACATGGATGGCAAGCGATGGTGCGAAACGTTGATCGCGCGGTCCCGCGACTTTCCGTGGACGGTGGTGCGGCCTCCGGCGATCTTCGGCGCCGCAGACCACACTCTTCGAATCGCCGCCTACATCCAGCGTGTCGCGGACGGCGGCGCGCTGCTCGTTCCGCAGGAATCCTATGAGCGGCAGGCCGGCCTGGCCTGGGTCAAGGACATCGGCTATGCGTGCGCACTCGCGTGCGACACGCGAAAGCAGACGAACCAGAGGGCGTACAACGCGGCGTTTGCGGGGGTGAGCTTGCGCGACCTGATCGAAGCGATCGCCAAGGTGCTGGGTGTCTCGGCCAGGATGCATCCGATCCCGTTCGCCGACCTGCCTCACGACGCGAGCCCGTACGGACCCGACCCGCGACGCTCGTCCGGTTATGTTCTCGACCGGGCGCGCACTGAGCTGGGCTTCGAGCCATCGGCGCTGGAGGACGCGCTGGCGGAAACACTTGCCTGGTACCGCGTGGCGCACCCATCGCATCCCGGCTACGCCAACCGTGCGAAGGAGCTGTCGCTCGCCGGCGTCTGACGCCGACCTATCCTGACCGTGATGCGTCGACTCGGTCCTTATGCGATCGCCGTCATCGGCGCGGTTGTAATCACCTTTGCCATCGCCCTTGTGGCGTCGAAAGCGAATGTACCCGGGCTGTCGGCAATCTATCTCCTGCTCGTCCTTTGGGTTGCCGCGAGGTGGGGTCGCGGACCCGCTGTGGTGGGCAGCATTGCCGCATTCCTTCTCTATGACTACTTCCTCGTACCGCCCGTCGGGACCTTCGCCGTCAGGGGACCAAGCGAAGTCTTTGAGCTGGTGGTGCTCCTCGTCGTGGCGCTGGTCACGAGCCAGCTCGCCGCGTCGATCCGGAGGGCTCGGGCCACCTCGGAGTCGCTCGCCGCCGACTCGCGCGTCCTTTACGAGCTGGCGACCGCCGCCTTGCGCACCCCGCAAGTGACGGCAGCTCTATCACTGGTGTGTGAGCGGGCCACTGCCCTGACATCGGTCAGCCGTTTCGCCCTCGTCGCCGTGGACTTCAATAAGGAGGCGACTGCCTTGGCCGGCGGGGAGCTGACACTGGACGAGGTCCACGAAGCCGCCTGGGCGTATGAGAGC
>DATCPU010000060.1:0-2080 GCA_036569925.1 Candidatus Dormiibacterota bacterium | reverse complement strand
ACCCAACCCCAGGATCACGTTGTCCAGTTCGCTACCCCTCTTTCTGAACGCCGCCCAAGCCGCAAACCGGCGAATGCCGGTGATGGCAGATCGTACTCGGGTGCGCGCCGGATTTACACCTCGGTCATTCCCGGCGGCGGCTCGGCGGATTGGGTTGGTTTCCGCTCGTCGTAATTGCGAAGAGCGGGCAGAGCTACTGCGCAGAGGACGCAGCCGATGACACACAGGATGCCGCCCGACAGGATCGACGTCCGCACACTGAACAGGGAGGCCACCACACCCGCCTCGAAATTGCCCAACGTCGGACCGACCGAGTAGCCGAGCAGCTCGATCGACGCGAGGCGACCGCGGAGAGAATCTGGAATGGTCTGGTTCCAGATCACATCGCGGAACACCCCGCTCCCCATGTCCGCAGCTCCCGCCAACGCCAGAAAGAAGAGAGCCGCAGTCAACCCCGGAATGAGACCAAAGCCAATGATGGCAACGCCCCATACCGTGGCGGCCACGATCACGGCCATCCCGTGCCGATGAACGCGGCGAGTCCACCCGCTGGTGGCGGCAAAGCACAATGAACCCACGGCGGGCGCCGCGTAAAGGAGGCCCAGGACGCTCGGACCTCCCAGGTTTTGCGCGATGGCCGGAAAGAGCGCCATTGGCATGCCGAACAGCATCGCCACGATGTCGACCAAGTAGGTTCCGATCAGCTCGGGCCGGCTCCGGGCGTAGCGGAGGCCTTCCAGCACCCGCGCGACGCTCGGCCTTGCAGCATCCACGGGGGGCGGCACTGCCCGCATCAGCATCAGGCAGACGAGGCCCACCACGAAGGTGGCCACATCCACCACGTAAGTGGCCGGAAGGCCCGCGACAGCGATGAGCACGCCCGCCAAGGCCGGCCCGGCGATCATGCCGACGGTGCCGCGCAGGCTTCCGATCGCGGCAGCCGCCTTCAGCTCCTCGCGGTCGACCAGGCGAGGCAGAAGGGCGTCGAGCGAAGGCTGCTGAAGCGCATCGAACGCGCCCTGAAGTGCCGCCACGGCGAAGATCAGCCACACCAACGGATGCGCCAGCACCGAGTTTCCCGCGAGCACCAGGCTGCCAGCCATCAGGCCGCCCTCGCTGAGCAACACCATTGTTCGCCGGTCCGCAGCGTCGGCGAGCGCGCCCCCGAGCATCGCGAAGGCGAGCAAAGCCGCGAGCTCGGCGAGCCCCAGGAACCCTACGAGAAGCACGCTGTGCGACAGCTGGTACACCTGGTAAGGAACCGCGACGATTGTGATCATGGTTCCGAAGAACGAGACGAGCCGCCCGATGAACAGCAAGCGGAAGTCGCGATGGCGCCGCAGCGGCGTGATGTCGACGGTGGCCAGGCGGAGCAAACCCCGAAGAGGCGGGGCGGGGGGCGGTTCGGCTCCAGGAGGATGCGCCATGGCGAGGGGCATCATAGGTGCGGCGTATGCTTGCGATGAGATGGAAAAAGCCACTTTTGCCGGCGGATGCTTCTGGGGCGTCGAGCACCTCTTCAACGAGATTCCAGGTGTCATCGATGCGGTTTCCGGTTACACGGGCGGAAACCGAGACAACCCCACGTATGAGCAGGTCTGCAGCGGTCGAACCGGTCACGCCGAGGCGGTCGAGGTCACCTTCGACCCAGCCAAGGTCAGCTATGACGAGCTGTTGAACGCTTTCTGGAACATGCACGACCCGACGACGCTCAATCGCCAGGGCCCAGATCACGGACACCAGTACCGTTCGGCAATCTACTTCCACAGCCCCCAGCAGGAGGCGGCGGCGCGCAAGTCTGCGGAGCAGGCGCAGAGATACTTCGACAAGCCCATAGTCACTGAGATCGTGGCGGCTCCCCAGTTCTGGCCGGCCGAGGACTACCACCAGCGCTATTTCGCCAAGCACCCGGGCCACAACTCGTGCCACTGGGTCCGAGGCTGGGTCCCAGCAGAAGAAGCGAGCAACGCCTAATCAGTAATTAGGCGCTAGCGCGGCAGGGTTGGCCGGGGCCCCCCGGCCATAACTTTGTTTCCAATGTCGCCAAGCGCCATGTGGAGAATAAGTTCGGAATAAATCC
>DATCPU010000059.1:0-4496 GCA_036569925.1 Candidatus Dormiibacterota bacterium | reverse complement strand
GGGTCACCGGCACGTAAGGCATGCCCAGAGCCCTGGCTACGGGCGCGAGATCGGCGAGCATGGGGTAGATCTCCTCTGACCCCACCACCGACACGGGGATGATCGGAGCGCCCGCCCGAATCGCCGTTGACACGAACCCTCCACGCCCGAAACGGCGCAGACGGTAGCGATCCTTGAAGGGCTTCCCAGTCCCCTTGACGCCTTCGGGAAAGACGAGCACCAGCTCATCTCTCTCGAGCAATCGGCGAGTGTCGTCGGGATGGCCGACCGTCTGCCCAGTTCGCCGAAGGAACCAGCTCAGGACCGGCATGCCCATGAAAAGGCTCGCCACCAAAGCCCTCACGTGGCGAGGATGCGGGTGCTCGACGAACATCGCCGTCTTGATCATCGTGCCGTCCCACGGCAGGACGCCGGCATGGTTGGCCACGAGGAGGGCGCGACCGGTGGCGGGTACGTTCTCGATGCCGGTGGTCTCCACGCGCCAGTAGTCCCGATAAAGCACCTTGAAGACGGAGAGGAACGATTCGGTCCATTGCGGGTCAAAGCCGAAGTCGTCGACCGCGTATGCGGTGCCACGTTGAGCGAGCTCGCGCTGCTGATAGGCGAACTGAACAAAACCCATGACGCGGTTGAGGTCGATGATCTCGTGGCCGGTTGCCTCGCGTAAGCGCGTGGACAGCTCGACCAGGCCCTGCATCGCGTAGGCCGGCGCCTTGCGGCGGAGCCTCCGGACCACCTTGGGGAGACGGAGCTCCGGGGGTGCCGGCGCAACGATCTCGGCCTTACGGCTCCGACGCCTCAGTTGCCTTTTCGGCTCCGTCATGACGTCGGCCGGCTTCGCGCTCACCGGCGGGCAACCAGAGAGGTTGAGGCTGCCTTTTGCCCGCGAAGCTCCTGCCGCCGCCGGCGCTGCAGGAAAACTTGCAGCTCGAATTCCTGCGTCGGGGACGGAGCTTCGATGACCTCCGCCTCCTTGCCGCGGGCGAACGAATCCATCACCGCACGCGTCGAGTACGCGGGACTCCAGCCAAACTCCTCAGTCAACCGGGCACAGTCGGCGACTGAGCCGAAAGTCAGAACATCGGCGAGGTGGCCGGAAAGGACGATCCCGGTCATCGCACGCAAACCGAATCGCGCCATCCATCTGCCATATGGGAGCAGCAACGGGGCCGGGCGGCCGCCCATGATCGCTATCGCCTGACTCAGGAGCACGACCCCGCGGCCGGCGACGTTGAAGACGCCGGGATGCTCGCCGACGACCGAACGCACAATGGCCTCGGCTGCGTCCTCTTCGTGCAGCAGCTGTAGGCGAGGGTCGAAGCCCGCGAACGTCGGCACGATCGGAAGGGAAAGATATTTGGCGAGCGTGGTGTCCTCGGTCACGCGATAGCCGAGACGCAAGACGGTGACGTCGCAATCCGAGTTACGAAGCGCGAACTCCCCGGCAAGCTGCTCCATCTCCCGCAGGTCGCGGGTGATGAAAGAGCCTTGGCGCTCAGGCCCGACCATGTCCTCCGAAAAGAAGGAGGGATCGGTCGGGCCGGCATCGTAGATGGCCTGGCTCGATTTCACAACGAGGCGCTTGACCCGACTCGCCGGGACCGTGCAGCCGGTGAGTACGTTCATCGTGCCGATCACGTTTGTCTCGTGGGCGGCGCGGTCTTCTAGCGCAGAGTCGACGGTGACCGCCAGGTGCACGACGGTGTCGATTCGCAGCTGCCTGATCAGCTTTGCGATCACGGCGTGGCGCGTGTCGGCGTGGACGAAGTCCATCTCCTCGAGCGCGCTCACAGGGTCAGCGACGTCGCACCCGAACAGGTGGGGAACCTGAGGCGCTAGCCGTCGCGCCACCTCTGCGCCGAGGGGATTTGAGACGCCTGTTATCAGGAGACGGTTGGGCCGGGAAGAGATCACTCTCTACCGATTATGGATATATCCCTCTAACCGTCGTCGCGTTGGCTACGCGCTGGACCGCGAGCGCGTAGGCGGCCAGGCGCATGTCGATCCGCTTGTTCACCGACGTGTGGAGGATCTCGTAGAAGGCGCGCGTGATCACGTGGTGAAGCTTGGTGTTGATCTCCTCCTCCTCCCAGAAGAAGGCCTGGAGGTCCTGGACCCATTCGAAGTAGGAGACGATCACACCGCCGGCGTTGGCGATGATGTCGGGGATGACGAAGATCCCTTGCTCGTGCAGGATGGGGTCCGCGTCAGGCGCGATCGCTGCATTCGCACCTTCCGTGATCAGTCGGGCGCGGATCTTGCCCGCGTTGTCGGCGTTGATCTGGTCCTGCACCGCTGCAGGCACCAGCACGGTAACCGGCAGCTCCAGGAGCTCCTCGTTGGTGATGTTCTCTGCCTTCTTGAAACCGCTGATGCCACCCCTCACCTGGCGATGCTCCTCCAGGGCCGCGAGGTCCAGGCCCTTCGGGTTGTAGACGCCACCTTTCGAGTCGCTGACGGCCACCACACGCAGCCCTGCCTCGGACAGGAGGCGGGCCGTCGATTTGCCGACCTGGCCGTAGCCCTGCACCGCCATGGTCGGTGTCTCGTCCTCGACGTGAAGGTATTTGAGTGCCTCGAGGGTAAGGTAGGTCGCGCCGCGACCCGGGGCGTCGACCCGCCCTTCGGACCCGCCAACGTCGACTGGCTTTCCGGTCACCGACGCGGTGACAGAGTGGCCGGAGTGCATCGAGATCGTGTCCATGATCCAGGCCATGGTCTGCGGGTTGGTTCCCATGTCGGGCGCCGGAATGTCTTTTTCGGGGCCCAGGAGGATGGCAATCTCGGTCGCGTACCGACGCGTGAGGTGCTCGAGCTCGTTCTGCGAGAGCTTTAGCGGGTCGCACGCGACGGCGCCCTTGGCGCCGCCGTAGGGAAGGCCGACCGCAGCGCATTTCCAGGTCATCAGCATCGCCAGCGCCTTCACCAGGTCGAGCGTCACGTCCGGGTGGTAACGAATGCCTCCCTTGGCCGGCCCCCGGCTGATGTTGTGCTGGACGCGCCAGCCGGTGAACACGTGCACACCGCCGTCGTCCATGCGCACCGGAAAGTGCACTGTGAGCTCGCGCTTGACCACGCGCAGGCCCCGACGGGCATCGTCCGACAGGCCGATGACCTCGGCCGCTGCGTCAAAACGCTGCTGGGCGGTCTGGAAGGCTGTGACGCGTGTCTCGACCGCCATGTAGGGATTCCGATACTACTCTGGGGCGGCGCGTCTCAGCCAGAATTGGGCCCATGTCCAGGGGGCGCGTGGTCAGCATATTCGTGGTGGCGGCGGTCGCCCTGGCCACCGGATTTCTCGTCGCCGGGCAGGCCAAGGTTCAGCTTCTGACCCCATCCAACCAGGTGGCGCGGTACCAGGCCTTGGTGCGAAGCGTCCAGGACCTCGAGACCAGTAACGCAGAGTCGCGCCAGAAGATCGCTGCCCTCCGGGCGCAGATCGACACCCTCGAGGCGGCAGCCGCTCAGCGGTCCGCCGCAACGCAAGCGCTTCAAGCAAAGGTCGCCGACCTGAGAGCCCGCGCCGGGCTCACGACCCTCAGCGGTCCGGGGGTCGAGGTGGACCTCGCTGACGGCGTGCCCGGACTCGATACGAGCGGCGATGCCGCCTACCGCGTCAACTTCAAAGATGTGCAGGACCTTGTCAATCTGCTGTTTGCCAAGGGTGCCGAGGGCATCGCGGTGAACGGACACCGAATCACCCCTCTGAGCTATTTCTCGGGTTCGGGCGGCGAGCTGATAGTCGACCAGGGCCCACCGCTGGTCGCACCAATCAAATTGCAGGCGGTCGGCAACCGCACGCGGATGGAGGCAGCTCTCGATGACCCTTCTGCGCTGCCCGACATCCGGGCACGCGAGGTGCAGTTTCAGCTCCAGGTCAGCTTCAGCGGTGGTCCCTACTATTCGCTCCCCAGATTCGACTCCAGCCTGGAGACCAGCCATGTCAGCCCGCTCTAAGAAGCAACGGTCAAGTCGCGCGATCAGCGTCTGGCTGATTGCTCTACTGGTCGCGCTGGTGGCCACCATCCAGATCCGCAGCCAGGCCGAGGTCGAAAAAAGCTTCGCGGGCACCGACACCACCTCACTTGCATTCCTCATTGACAACCTCCACCGCGCGAACGACTCGCTTCAGGCCGAGACCGCTGACCTGACTCAGCAGGAGGCCACGCTCCAGTCCGGAGGCGACACCGCGGCGAGCCGGGTGCTCTCCGATGAAGCCACCCGCCTGCGCGCAGCGGAAGGCCTTGTTCCTGTTCACGGACCGGGCGTCGTCATCGTCGTGAGTGCAGCAGGCCTCGGGGCGCTCGACCTGGAGGACGCTGTCAACAACCTGGGAATCGGCGGCGCGGAAGCGATCGCCATCAACGAGCGGCGCTTCGTGGTCGGGGTGCCCGTCGAACAAACGCCGGCCGGTGTCACAGTCGCCGGATTCCTGGTCCCTGCGCCCTGGACCATCTCAGTGATCGGCGACGCCAATCGGCTGGCGCAGGCCGCGG
>DATCPU010000058.1:0-4027 GCA_036569925.1 Candidatus Dormiibacterota bacterium | reverse complement strand
CGTTCTGGATGGGCAATCCATCGGCGCCAATCGAAACGTCTGTTACCAACCCGTTGTCCGCCGCGACGATCGGTCTCCCATCCTGGTCGTAGAGAAGGACGTCCTTGAGTGCCTGGCCGTCCCTTGAGTACGGATAGATGTTGGTGAAGCCGGAGTTGTAGTTGGCCGCGGCTGGCGAGAGGTTTTGGTCCGACGAGTCAGCTGCGTAGTAGCCGTAGTAATCCGATCCGGTACCCATGCTCACCAGAACCGGGAGGGCCACGCAAGCGATTGCCACATTCGCCGCCACGGCAACACCTCGCCAGCCCCTGTTGACGGGCATGCCGCGCCGCCCCAGCCTCACCGACACAACGATCGCCACCACGGTGGCCAGGATCTGGAGAAGCCCACTGCTCGTGAACGGATTGGGTATGGGCCTCAGGTTGAGGCCGTCCCTGAACATGAACGCCAGGATCAGGACCAGCAGGTACGCGCGGAGGACCCACCAGCCGGCGCGCAGCTCGGGAAGAAACGCCCTGACCTCGCTGTATGCCTGAGTGCCCAAGGCCGCATGTACGAGCGACCAGGCTCGATCCCGATACCGCGTTCTCGGTGGCGCGTTTCGGGCTTCGCTCGCGGCGCCGTAAGCCGACCGGAGCTCGGTGGCGTAGGTCGCCGGCTTGCCCAACCTCTCCTCCAGCGACTGCTCGGACTCGCTGGCGACCTCGGCCAGGTGGCTCTCGAGGTCCTCGAGCAGGCTGTCGCGCTCGGCGTCAGGGAGCGAAGAGAGGGCGGCTTTGACTGCGGCGGCATAGCGTGCAATGTCGTTGGCTTCTTTGCTATTTGGCATCGGCGGTGCTCCTCCCATTGAGCAGGTGATCGAGGGCGCTCGTAAACGAGCCCCACGTCTTAGTGGATTGGTCGAGGGCGCTGCGGCCGCGATCGTTGAGTCCGTAGTACTTGCGGTGTGGACCCGCGTCCGAGGGGACCACATACGATTTCAGGACGCCGGCCTGGTACAGGCGCCGCAGAGTTCCATAGACAGAGGCGTCCCCCACCGCATCCAGGCCGCTTTCCCGCAACCGGCGGAGGACGTCATACCCATAGCTGTCGTGGTCGGCCAGGACGGCCAGAACCGCGAGGTCGAGGACTCCCTTCAAGAGCTGGCTGGTATCGATGGGATTGCCGTTGACTGCCATGTGCGCTTGGAACAGTACTACGGATTACGTACTAGTGCAACTCTCCCTGGCAATCCAACCGGCTCATTGCGGCGGGCCTGCCACGACAACCGTCACGTTAATGTGCTCCGAGATCACCGGCAGCAAAGGCAGGGTGAACGGCTCGATGCGGATCTCGACGGCGCTGCCGGCGAAATCGTGGTTGAGGCGGCTGGTCGCTTCAGCGAGCGTCGTGCCCTTGATTCGAGCGCGAATGACGGACGTCGAGACCCGAAGTTGCGCGATGCCTGAAGCGTCGGCCCAAATTGAGCTCCCCGTACTGTTGGGGCTCGGTCGCAATTGATACGTGGCCTGGATTGGCTCGGCCCCGAGCTCATATCCCGGCGCTGCCAATTGCTGCAGGGCGGATCGGAGCGGAGCCTGCGCAGCATCGATGGAAAATGCCAAAGCGCGCTCTTTGCCGGTTATCGTGAGGTTGAAGAAGGCCGGCACCTCACTGCCCACAGCACGGTTGGAGGTGAACGTCAAGGTAGGAGCCCCATCGACGAGGTAGGTCAGCCCGGCGGCCTTCGCGCTGATCGCCGAGCCGAGCTCAGCGGTAACCCTGGTGGCCAGCGAGGTGCGGGCGGCGTCCACATCGGACTGCTGGATGATGTGCGCGACTCGGGCATCCGCCCCGCCGTCGACGGCGTAATAGTTGAAAACCTGGAGCGCGAGGCCACGCGGGTTGTTCCTGATGATATTGATGGTGCCAGGGGCCGTATTGCCGGCGGCTCCCACCGCGATCGCATGAACGCTGACGATCACTCTCTGCCTTGGAGGCGCCAAGGTGACGGAGGCATCCGTGGCGTATTTTCGCCCCTTGGGCGTGGAGACGACTGATCCTGCGGGTACCGTGGCTGCCGGGCAAGAGACGAGCGGGTACCTGCCCGGGCAAACGAGCTGGAAGGTCACCTGCCCGACTGCGTATCTGGATCCAATCGGGGTCGTTTTGGTGGGAGTGCCGCGGGCTGTATCCGAGACAGTGGCGTCTAGATGCTGGACGGCAATGTCGGACGCCACGCTGCCGGACAGCTGCACGGAGGCCGCGATTCGTTGGGGAGGCACCACGATCTTCACGGCTGCGTTTTCCACGTAGATCAGAGAACCGAAGGCGGCGACCACGAGCAGCGTGGCGCCAAGCAGATAGAGCCAAACCAACCTCGGCCGCCGCGATCCCGCCATTTGACCCGAAAGGATAGGCGGGGTGGGTCGATTTTGGCGTCAAACTACGCGCAAATGCCATATCCGACCGCGGCTGCCGACCTGCGCGACTTCTACATCCTCGCCGGGACGGGTGCCGCAACCCTGGTGGGCCTTCTATTTGTGGGCTTGTCGCTCCACCTCCGGACCGTGATCGCGGCCACCGAAGTGCGTAGCCTCGCGCGGGTGACGCTTGCCAACTTCGCCGCCGTTCTCTTCGTGAGCATGTTCATGGTGATCACTGAGGACAGGTCGGAGGCGGCACTGCAGCTGATTGGTTCGGGCGTCGTCAGCCTCATCGTCGCCACCCCGACGCTCATCGCCGCAGCGCGAAACGAAGGAAGTACCATCCAGATGCAATTGGGAGACCGAGCGAGGCTGGTCCTGCGTTTTGGTTTGAGCTGCGCTGGCTATCTTGGGATCGTCGCTGGCGGGGCCCTATTGCTCGCCTCGTTCGTCTCGGCATTCGCCGGGGTGATCGTTGTGGCGATCGTCGTCCTCCTGATTGTCTCTCTGCGCAACACATGGGACTTGCTGGTAACAGTTGGAGAGGTGACGCTCGGCGGCGGTCCTGACAAGGATTGAGACAGCTGTGATCGGCTTTCGCCCTGCGACCCATGACGATGCAGAGTTCGCCGCGGCCGTATCCACAGCCACCGAACCAAATCACCCTCAGGTCGGGGAGGAGCTGCGCGAAAGGTGGGCCAACACCGAGGCGGGCTCGAAGGTGAGGCGCTTCATCATTCAGGAAGATGGCGTCGATCGCGCCTGGATCTCGCTCATTCAGCCTCGAGAGGCGGGTGGCTCGACCACGTATCTGAACCTGCTGATTCCGCCCGCTAACCAACACCTGCTTCCCGCCGCAGCAGTTTTCGGCGAGGAGCAGGCGCGCGAGATGGGAACAACTCTGCTGATCAGCCAGGTGGGCGAAGACTCGCCCTACGCAGTCGATTGGCTGCGCAGCCACGGCTGGTCGCAGGAGCGAAGACAGCGGTTCTGGCGCCTCGATCTGGCGGCTAGCGCGGATCGGCTCCGTGAGCTCTGGGGCGCTGCCCGTCGCAGGCTCGAGTCGTCGGCGGTCGTCATAAAGACGGTGGCTGACCTGGGTGGCGAGTCGTTCCTTCCGCGCCTCCTGCCGGTGGCGCACGCGACATTCGCCGATGTCCCCAAGAGCGTCGAATACGTCCCCGAGCCATTTGAGGAGTGGGTGGTGTGGATGCAGCCTCCGACTGTGCTCCCGGAGCGGATATGGGTCGCCGTGCTCGATGGCCGGCCGATCGGCTACTCGTTTCTCGCCTATCACCCAAGCTCGGTGTGGACCGGTTTCACCGGGGTGCTGCGCGAGCACCGTGGCCAGGGCCTCGCCCGCACCCTGAAGCTCGAAACATTGGTCCAGGCCATCAACCTGGGAGTCACTGCTGTCGAAACCGACAACGACTCAGAGAACGCGCCGATCCTCCATATCAATGAGGATCTCGGCTACGCAGAGATGCCTGGCAAGCTCGAGTTCCACCGGAAGCTGGAGTGAACCTCCCGAACAGAACCGAGTGATCGATGCGGAGGCGCGCGCCTACCTCGATTGGATGCAGTCGCTCGGCCTTCCCCCACTCGCCGCGCAGGGTCCTGAG
>DATCPU010000057.1:0-5009 GCA_036569925.1 Candidatus Dormiibacterota bacterium | reverse complement strand
CGCCTGCTCCTCCTCCGGTATATCGATGGGATTAATTCCGAATTGTTCTCCACGCCGAGCATGGCGATTTCGGAAACAAAGTCATGGCCGGGGGAACCCCGGCCAACCCTGCCGCGCTTGGACGATGGAGACCCCGGTCTTAGGACGATGCCTTAGCGGCTCTTAGCGGTTCGCCCACTTCGTTGAGGAATCCCAGCAGCTCCCGGTAAGACTCCAGGAAGCTGGTCTCGTGGTATGCGATGCCGCGCTCCGCGCAGAACTGCTTCACGATCGGCTGCGCCCGCTTGACGTTGATCCGAGGCATCCCTGGAAAGAGGTGGTGCTCGATCTGGTAGTTGAGCGCCCCGTACCAGAAGTCAGTGAGCGGGTGCCCGTAGATGTTGCGGGCCGTCAAGACCTGTGTGCGCACGAAGTCGAGCCGCGTCGAGCTGTCCGTCTGGGGCATGCCTTTGTGGTTCGGAGCGAACACTGACGCCAGATATGCGCCGCCGACCGCCTTGTGAATGACCACGACCATGAGGGCCGACCACGGACCGAGGAAGTACACCATCGCGCCGAGGTAGATCACTGCATGGGCTGCGAGCATCCCGAACTCCAGGCGCCGGTACCGCGAGTCCTCTTTGATCAGATAGGTTGCGCCAACGACGTGCATGCTCCACGCGAGGAAGGTCGTCAGCGGAAAGAAGAAGTACACCTGGTACGCGGCCACCAGCCTGCCAAGCCAACTTCGACGCGCCATCGCCTGCTCATGCGTATAGACGATGGCGCCGACGTCGATGTCAGGATCGAGGTCGACGTCGTTCGGATTGCCGTGGTGGCGATTGTGCTTCTGCACCCACCAGCCGTAGCTCATGCCCAAGAGCGCGTCGGCCGTGACGAGGCCGACGAGCGCGTTCTTCCAATTTGACTTGAACATCTGCCGGTGACCTGAGTCGTGCAGCTGAAATCCCAGCTGGCCCGAAATGAGGCCCAGGAACACCGCAGTCAGAGCCTGCGCCCACACCTGCTTGACGAGAAACAGGATGGCGATACAGCCGAAGAACAGCGCGAGATTGGTGGTGATGCTGAAGGCGTAAAACAGCGGACGTTTGTCCATCAGCCCGGCGTCGTTGATGCGACGCTTGAGAACCGCATAATCGCGCTGGACGTTGTCCGATGTCTCGCCACCTGGCTGTGAGACCTCTGCAATCAAGCTAGCCAAACCTAACAGTTACCCGTAAGACAGCCTGCGTGCACGCCCGTAACAGAATCCATAACACATCCTCTTTGTCGAGTCCGAACTGGAACATCGGCCACACTGATGGCCAGAAATGAGAGACATCGCACAGTGGTGCCGAGATCGGGAGTCGAACCCGAACGTCCTTGCGGACATCGGTTTTTGAGACCGACGCGTCTGCCAGTTCCGCCACCTCGGCGCGGCCGTAACGGGGCTCGACAATACCATTGGCCGATGCGAATCGCCGTAACTCTGGGCATATGCATGCTCTTGAGCGCGTGCGGGCCGACTGGGGCAGTCTCCTCCTCCTCCCCCGCCGCCGGCGCCGGCACGCAGCAGCAACCGGCATCCGCGCCACGGATCACGCCGCCGCCCGTGAGCCCGCCGCAGCCGCCGGCCGGCGTTGCGGCCTTCCAGTGCGCTAATGCGAGCGGTGGAGTTGCAGGCACCGCCAATCTCACAAGCGTCAGGCTTGCCGAGCCGGGCGGCTTCGATCGTTTCGTGCTCCAGTTCGACACCAAGGTTCCGAGCTACGCGCTCAAACGCCAGGCCAAGCCTGTATTCAAGAGTGGCGGCAGCGGTCAGGCGATCACGCTGAGCGGGACTTCCGGCGTGCTGGTTCAGATTCACTCCGCGACGGCATCCGGCTCCTACACCGGCGCGGTCGACATGGTCCACGCGGATAACTCAGTGCTGGTCGAGGCCAGGATCGTGGAGGACTTCGAGGGCTATCTGTCCTGGGGCCTGGGCCTGACGAAACCTGCTTGTCTGCGCGCCTTCACGCTTTCGGATCCGCCCCGCCTGGTGATCGACTTCAAGACCCCTTAGCGATACTCTTCCCTCCGCATGGCAGTCCAACCACCTATAGGGCCTGTCAACGCGCCACTTCCTCCGCCGGTAGGCACACCGCTTCCGCCGCCCGCCGGCACGCCGCTTCCTCCCCCTGTAAAGCCACGCCGTTCCTGCCTCGGCTGCGGGTGCGGGGGATGCCTGCTGGCGATTGTCCTCGTGGTCCTCCTTATTTTTGGCGGCGGCTACTATTTCTTCATCGCCCAGGCACAGGCCGCGGTGCCTGCGCCCGCCGCACTGCAGGTCATATCGACCCCTGTCGACGTCGATACCAATAACTCAGCCGGCTTTCACACGGCCAGGCCCGGCCAGGAGCTGACCGCAGGCAACACCGTTCGCACCGGCGACCAGGGCCACGCCGCGATTCAATTCCCCGACGGATCTTATGTGCGCATGTCGCCGAACACCACGGTGACCGTGACCGCCGCGCAGTTGTCACATGACGGCAGCCTTCAGTCCGCCAGCCTGGCGCAAAGAGCCGGCCGCACGTTCTCGAATGTGCAGCACCTCGTGGCCGGGGCGAGCTTCCAGGTCGGCGGCCACTCGGTCAGCGCATCGGTGCGCGGGACCCAGTTCGAAGTGTTGGTGCGCGCCGACCAGACCAACCTCATCAAGGTCTTCGACGGGACCGTGAAGGTCACCGGAACCACGACCATCTCGCTCACCGCGGGCCAGCAGGTCGACTCTGATGCGAACGGAAGGCTGTCGGTCCAAGGACCGATCAAACCGGAGGCTGCCGACCCCTTCGCGCTGGCAGCCCAATGCAACCGGGCTGTATCTTCGGGAACCAACCAGGGCACGTTGCAGACGTCGACCGGGGAGGGGCTGACGACAGGCCAGACGGCCGAGACGGACTACAGCTCACCAGGCGGCACGCTCACCTACGCCCTGTGCTACCCCGGAAGCTTTATGACGCTGACGGTCATCGATCCTTCCGGATCCGTGCATTCATCGAGACAGAGTTCGCGGCCGGTGCTGGGCAACCTCAGCGGCCCTCCGGGCCGGTACCGGCTCATCGTGCGCGCCGAAGACGTGCCCGGCGGCGAACCATGGGCAATTTCAGTTGCCACTATCAGCTCATGCGGCTCTCAGCCAGTCGATACGGGTGGGTTTGTCCGCCAGACCGTCAGCAACGATCAGCTGTCGCAGGCACTGGCCAGCTCTGGCGTCACTCTGCAGGTCCAGGGCACGTCGCCCGCATCGGCGCGCGTGTCCTATTACTCCGACCTGGGTGGGGTGCCGATCTCCTGGACAGTGATCTTCTATGCCGCGACGCCAAACCTCGGAGTGGTGCTGACCGAGGTCACGGTGCGAGGCATCAACCTCACCACGCAAGTGGCTTCGAAGCTCAGCTCGGCGATCGGCCAGTCGTTGAGCGTCCCAACCGATTTCACCGTCGATCGTGTGTACTCCTGCAAGGGAGCGCAAGGTGGCGTGATGGTGATCGAGGGACACAGGGCCTAGGCCTGCACCCGTCGGCGTCGATCCTAAGGCGACCAATTCTGCGATCCCTTTAGGTATCGTTCCCGCAGATGTCGATTTCGTCGTCGAAGGCGCAGCCGAAGCGGCGTGGGGGCTACCGCCTGATCATCGTGCTCCTCGTCGTCCTGCTCCTGGCGGGGGCCGCGTTCTTCTGGCTCAACAGCGCGGCGCAGGCCGCCGTCAACGCGGCCGCGACACTGACGGTGTACCAACCTGCAGTTACAGTCGCGCACAACGGCGGCCCCTTCTCCACCGCCGTGACCGGAGCGATCATCGAGCCAGGGGACTCCATCAAGACCGATACCAAAGGACGAGCCGCAATTCAGCTGCCAGACGGTACCCTGACCCGCTTGGCCGGGGGCACGCAGGTCACTCTGACCTCGGCTCACTTCGCGAAGAGCGGCAATCTGCACGACGTCTCGATCCTCCAGAAGCTCGGGCGAACTTTCACCAACGTCCAGCATCTCGTCGCCGGCGCTTCGTTCAAGGTCGCCGGCCAGTCTGCTGTGGCTTCGGTTCGCGGCACCAAGTTCGAGGTCGTGATGAATGCGGACGGCACGATGTTGGTCAAGCTGTTTGACGGCGTCCTCGACCTACAAGGCAAGAACACGGTCCACCTGGTGGCGCCTCAACAATCGACCGTCGATGCGCAAGGCAATGTCGGACCCGCAGGCCCGATTCAACCCGACCCGAACGATCCGTTCGGCCCCCAGATGACGGCCTCCGACCAGGCGACAGCAGGAACCACTCCCGGCACCGAGCAGGATTTCATCGGCGCCCCGATCCACAACGGCGAGCAGCAGTCCTACTCATACAGCTATGCCGGCGGGGGCATCGTCAAAGCGGCGCTCGGATACAAAGGCAGCCTGATGGCTTTGAAGGTCAAGGCTCCTGACGGCACCGTCTATCCGAAGCAGGGAGCACCGACTGACTTCGTTCTCGTGCCGACGGCGCCGGCTGGGATCTACACGATCACAGTCGTAGGTATTAGCGGCTTGGGCGCGGCCGGCGAGGAACCATTCGTCGCCGTGGCTTCGCAAGAGCCATGTCAAACGGCGACTGTGTCCCAGAACCGCGCGGTGCGCCACGGCTACACGCCACAGGATCTCGCCGCAGCAGTCAGCGTTCCCGGGCTCTCGAATCTGAGCCTGAGCTTCGCGGGCGACTCAGTGGCCGGCGGCATCATCACCGGAACCGGAACCTATAACGGAGTGAGCTGGAGCGGGACCGTCGTCCTGTTCTGGCACGGCGGGTTGCTCGAGATCTTTCCGGTTGGCGCGACAGTCTTCAACGTCAGCGTCCCAGCGACCCAGATCGTGCAGCAGATCGGGGCGGCCATTGCGCAAGACCCGACCAACATCAACCCCGGGTACAGGGTTGACCGCCTGTTCACATGCAGCGGTGTCCTGATGATCGACGGACGAAGCGGCGCCTAACCGGCGCGCTTCGCGCGCGCCTGCTT
>DATCPU010000056.1:0-2640 GCA_036569925.1 Candidatus Dormiibacterota bacterium | reverse complement strand
GGCGAAGACCGCGCTGGGCATGGTCGCGGCCACATTCGTTCTCGGCATGCTTTTCATCGGCGTCGCGAGGATGCTCAGCGGACGGTCGCGGGTGGTGGCCGGCTCTCAGAAAAGCTTCCTCGAGCTGCTCGCCATCCTCTTTACCATTCAGCTGGCCTGCTTCGTCCTCCAGGAGGTCGCAGAGGCGCTGATCGGCGGGACGTCGGCCGCCTCGACCCCACAGCTGTTGCTTGGCGGGACGCTGGGCCAGCTCCCGGTGGCCGTCCTCGCGGCGATTGGCCTCCGCTGGCTGTTGACCCGCTTCGAATCGGCGGTCGCGGAGTTGCGGGGGCTCCTTCCGACGGTCCGCAAGCCGATCATGGCCCTCCTCGCAGTTCGGGTGTGGCCGGCTGCAAACGGCGGCTTGCTCCTGCGCCAATCCGCAGGCGCTTCGCTCGGCAAGCGAGGACCGCCAACCTCCTAGATCGTCAGCTCGCGTGCTGAACCGGGCGCGCCAATGGCGCGCTTATTAAAGGAGGAAAGATGAGTCGCTCCCGTCTTGCTATCGTCGCCGGCGTGCTGGTCGTCTTCATCGCCGTCGGCGCTTACCTGATTTTCGGAAATCAGAAGCCTGCCCCGAAACCCGTCACTTTCAACGTAACGGCCACCGGAGCCAAGTCGATGAGCCCCAACACGCTGACGGTCAACCAGAACGACACTGTGACCATCAACATCTCGAGCGATACCACGGGCGAGGTGCACCTCCACGGCTACGACATCCCCTTCGACTGCGTGGCGGGACAGGTCGTATCGCACACCTTCAAGGCGACCATCAGTGGCGGTCCCTTCGACATCGAGTGGGAGTCGACCTCGACCCACCTCGGCGACCTGGTGGTGAACCCATGATGCTGGCTGCCATCTTCCTGCACGGTTTTGGACCCCGTTACGACCTCCCGGCGCCACTGTTCTGGTATCTGTTCGCGGCGGCCGGGGTGGTCGTCATTTCATTCGTCCTCGTCGTTGCGTTCACGGGCGAGCAGGTCGGCGCGCGGGCTATCCAGTACCCGCGCCGGCCGGTGCCGTTTCTCCTTGGGCTGGCACGTTCGCCCTGGCCGAGAGCAATCGGAGGAGCCATCGGCGTCCTCACCCTCATCTCGATCTTCATCGCCGGCCTGTTCGGCTCGACCAACCCTGCGCTGAACCCGGCGGAGTACTTCACCTGGATCTATTTCTGGGCCGGGCTGGTAATCCTGTCAGGCCTGGTCGGAAACCTCTGGGATTTGCTGAACCCGTGGGCGGCAATTTACGACCTCGTCCACCGGATCGCGCCCATCAAACCGGTTTGGATGCTGCCCAAGATCGGCGTGTGGCCGGCGGCCGCGGCCTACTTCTCGTTTGCCTGCCTCGAGCTGACGACCGGGATGGCCAATCAACCACGGGTGGTGGCCTGGACGGCGCTGGCCTACACACTCGTGACGCTCCTCGGGATGTTCCTGTTCGGGCGGAACGAGTGGCTCGAGCATTGCGAGGCCTTCAGCGTCCTTTTCGGCATCGTCGGCCGGTTCGGACCAATCGAAACTGAGCGCGGCCAGGACGGCGTCGTGACCGCGACTTACGTCCGCCCCTGGGGCGTCGGCTTGCTCCAGCCTGGAACGAGCGGTTGGGATCGCGTGTTCTTCGTGATCCTGATGCTGAGCACGCTCGCCTTCGACGGCATCCTCGCGACCCCGGCGTGGCAGGACTTCAATGTCAGCCTCGAGCCACTCTGGCTGCCGATGGGCCCGTGGGGATTCTTCTTCGTCAGGACGCTTGGCCTGACCCTGTTGACCATCGCGTTCCTGCTCGTGTTCGTGGCGTTCATCGAGCTGGTGATCTTTTTCGGCAATCGCAGGGTTGACTTCGTGACGACCGCGACGGGCTTCGCGCTGACCCTCGTGCCGATCGCGCTCGTGTACAACGCCGCGCACAACTACACGTACGTAGTGGTGCAGTCGCAAGCTCTCATCCCGCTGCTCAACGATCCTCTCGGCAAGGGGTGGCACCTATGGCCTGCCGTGGCCAATCTGACGCCGAGCTTTGCGCTGGCGCAGGCCTCCACGACGTGGTTCGCACAGGTCGTGTTGATAGTGCTCGGCCACGTGATCGCCGTCTACCTTGCGCACCTGAGAGCCGGTGAGCGGTTCAGAACGGCGCAGCGGGCACTGCTCAGTCAGTACCCGATGCTCGCTCTGATGGTCATCTACACGATGACGAGTCTGCTGATCCTGGCTCAGCAGACGACGAAGGCGGGCTAGCCCTTGCTCCAGGGCGCGGGCGGAGGCGGAGTTTTCGGAAACTGGAGCTTGCCTTCCGCGATTCCGTAGCCCCAGACGTCGATCTCGCCGGGCGCGAGCTCGTGACGCAGGAGCGCGGTGCCCGCGTGGGTGCGGTGGTCGTTGCCGTGGTGGATCGCCTGCAGCACCAGGACCCATGCCGGGTATGTGCCGCCGCTGCGCTCGACCATCCCGTTGAAGTCGGGCCGTGAGTCCAGGTAGGCCAACCATCCCTCGCTCTGGCGAGCCAGATGCTCGAGCAGGGGCCCAGGCCCACCTGCATTCAAAGCCGGGGTTCGACCGTGTCCCGTGACGCCGGACAGGTAAGAGCGATCGCTCGACATAAGGT
>DATCPU010000055.1:0-3627 GCA_036569925.1 Candidatus Dormiibacterota bacterium | reverse complement strand
GTACAGCCACGCGCCGAAGGGAATGAAAAGTAGGACGCCGATAGCCTCGATGTTGGCCCCTGCCATGAATCTGTTCACATCGAGGTTCGTTAACCAACTCGTCAGCTGCGAATCCGACGGCCTGATGTCTGGATAGCCATGAATCATCGCCCCACCCATGAGCAGGACGAAGAACAGAACGCCACTGGCCGGTCCAACGCGATTCCCTATCGCTTCTCTCATTTGACGACCTCCTCCGAAAATGTGGTTGGCATAGGCCAAAGGCTGCGGCTGACACGCTGCCCAGGTCGATCCAGCCAGCTTGCGAATCGGGAGTGAGGGTTCCCCCATGGCGGGTGGAGAGGGCAGCCACATAGACGAGCGGCCGTGGATGCGGGAACATCCGATTGTGATCGGAGACATGCTGCGGAGCCCGGGGGCGGGCCGGGCGGCCTGGGTTCTAGTCGGGATCGAGGGGCTCCTCTACCCCTTCGCCCTTTACCTCGGCACCACAGCCGGCGATCCCTTGTCGCCGGCGCTCCAGTTCGGCTGGTGGGGAGTGCTTTCCCCGTTGCTGGCGATCGAGTTCGGAATCGTCGGTGCGCTGATCGTGCGCGGCCACCCAGGCCACGCGGTCGGTTTGCTCGCAGCTGCCGGCGGCTTTTGTTTGTCGATATCTGCTTTTGCCGGTGCTTACGCCGCGTACTCGCTCACGCACCAGCACCTTTTGCCGGCAAGCGGCTTCGCCCAGTGGCTACGTGGCTGGGCGTGGTACCCAGGCTCGACCATCCTGATCGTCCTTGTCCCGACGCTCTTCCCCGACGGCAGGTTGACGTCGCCGAGGTGGAGGTGGTTGGTGGGGGCGGTCGTGGCAGGGATCCTGACGCAGCTGGTCTGGGTCTCACTCAGCCAGCTGATGTTTGGCTTTCAAGATGTTGATGGGCCATACGCCACAGCCGGTTGGTTGTTCAACCTTCTCACCACCCTGTCTGGGGTGCTGTGGATTCTTCCCGTCTTCGCTGCCGTCGTCGCGCTGGCGGTGCGCTTTCGTCGGTCGCGAGGGCTGGAGCGGCAGCAGCTGAAATGGTTTCTCACCGCGGTTGCCCTTCAGGCTGCCCTCTGGGGCGGCTCGTTGCTTGTGTCGTTGACGACGCACCTGTCTCCATACCAGAACCCATATTTCGAAATCCTGATCCCGCTGGCCCTACTCGCCTTGCCGCTGGCGATCGGGGTCGCCATCCTCAGGCACAGGCTGTACGACATCGACGTCGTCATCAGCCGCGGTCTCGTTTATGCCGGGCTGGCGACCTTCATCACAGCCGCATACCTGCTGGTGGTAGTCGGAATCGGGTTCGCGGTCGGGACCGGCGGGCGCCCAAACCTGCCGTTGTCAGTAGTTGCCATGGCTTTGGTCGTAGTGCTCATCCAACCGGTGAGGATCCGGCTCCAACGCCAGGCCAACCGGTTGGTCTACGGAATTCCATCCGACCCATATGCGGTCCTCGCGGAGCTCTCCAGAACTGCGGCTGGCGGCGACGTGGACCACGCGCTGGCGCAAATCGCCCAGGCCCTTGCGAGGGGCATGAGCAGCCCGCGGGCGCGAGTTCGCCTCCTCCTGCCTGGCGCCGCCGCCCTGACCGCAACTTGGCCGCCGGGCACGACCGGCGACTTTGGACAGACCTTCGCGGTGAGCGACGGCGGTGAGAGTGTCGGGGAGATTGAAGCCGAGGCCTCCGTGGACCAGGGACTGACTCAGGCCCTCACCAGCCAGGCGGGGCTCGCGCTTCGCACGCTCCGACTCTCGGCCGAGCTAGCTGGAAGGCTTGCTCAGCTCGAGGCCCAGGCTGGGGAGCTGACGGCTTCGCGCACCCGGCTCGTCCAGGCCCAGGAAAACGAGCGGCGCCGCCTCGAGCGGGACCTCCACGACGGCATCCAGCAGGACCTTGTCGTGCTCATCGCCAAGGCACGGCTCGCCCGCAACCAGCTGGACCGCGACCCTGCTCTGGCCGCCGAGACCTTGGCCGAGCTACAGACCAGCGCACAGCACGCCGTTGCGGATCTCCGCTCGCTCGCGCGCGGGATTCATCCGGCGGTTCTCAGCTCAAGAGGTCTGGTCGAGGCCATTGATTCCATGGCCGGCCGGATGCCGGTCGGCGTCCACGTTGAAGCCGACCCGATGGTTCGTGAGGTCCGTTACGCTCCCGAGATCGAAGGCGCCGCATATTTCGTGGTTGCGGAGGGTCTCGCCAATGTTCTCAAGCACTCGGGCGCCACCGAGGCCACTGTGACCATCAGCGCAACCGAGTCCTGGCTGCGGGTGGCAATCGCCGACGACGGCAGGGGGTTTGCCGCCGGCCAGGTGATGGAGTCTGGGCTGCGAGGCTTGCGGGACCGGGTCGCGGCCCTCGGCGGACACATAGAGATAGACGCTGGCGAATCCGGCACTCGTCTCGAGGCGTCACTTCCATATGTTCGAGAACCAAATGTCTAGGTCACTGAGAGTCGTCATCGCCGAGGACAACTATCTCGTCCGCGAGGGGACGCGGCGACTGCTCGAAGACTCCAACGAAGTCGAGGTCGTGGCCGCGGTTGGTACCGCGAACGAGTTGCTCGACGCTGTGGACAGGCTCGTTCCAGATGCGGTGCTGACGGACATACGGATGCCGCCCGGCCATGACATGGAAGGTATCCATGCTGCGCACCAGATTCGAGCGCGCCACCCGCAGGTTGGAGTGGTCGTGCTGTCGCAGCACGCCGACGAGGCCTATGCCTTCCAGCTGCTGAAGGACGGCACGGCCGGCCTTGCCTACTTGCTCAAGGAACGGGTCGGCGACACGGATGAACTGCTCCGCGCCCTTCGGGAGACGATTGCCGGGCGTTCGGTCATCGACCCCGTCGTGGTCGAGGCGCTGCTGGCTTCGCGCGCAAAGCTGGCGCACTCCCCGCTTGCCGCATTGACACCCCGAGAAACCGACGTGTTACGAGAGATGGCTCAGGGCAAGACAAATGCGGCCGTCGCGGACTCGCTCTCGGTCTCCGAGTCCGCGGTGGAGAAGTACGGCAACGCGATTTTCTCCAAGCTTGGCCTGTCTGAAGAGCCGCAGGTGCATCGGCGGGTGGCGGCGGTGCTCGCTTTCCTTCGCGATTCGCATTGACCTCGGGGCCTTCCGACCGTCCTGCATGGGAGACCACATCCCCGGCTATGGAATCTTGTCGATTACCCTGAAATCGACAGGCCGGGACCTGAGCGCGTCCCTCTACTCCTGAACCGCTATGGGAATCGAGCCCACGACGCGTGTGCCTTCGGGTCCACTATGAATCTGAAAGATTCCCTCGAGGGCATCGACTCGGTCCCGGATGTTCTGGAGCCCAGAGCCTCGACTGCGCGTGATGACGTCAAATCCTCGGCCGTCGTCGCCGATTTCGAAATGAAGTTGCCCATCGATTTGGTCAAGCGAAATCCACGCCCGGCCGGCGCATGAGTGCTTCGCAGCGTTCTGCAGCGCCTCCACGCAGCAGAAGTAGACCGCAGTCTCGACATCGTATGGAAACCGCCGCTCACACGCGTTGACCTGAACGGGCACGGAAAGGCGACGGGCATGGGCGGTCAAGGCCGCCGCCAGGCCCTGGGACTCCAACAATGGCGGG
>DATCPU010000054.1:0-1896 GCA_036569925.1 Candidatus Dormiibacterota bacterium | reverse complement strand
CGTCGCCATCCGCTCATGGCTGCGATGGCTGGCCAAGGAAGGAATCATCGAGCGCGACCTGTCGAATGGAATCACGCTGCCCAAGCTCGAGCAGCGCCTGCCCAAACCGATCGACCCCGACGAGCTCATCAGGCTGCTTGCCGCGCTCCCGACCGCGACGCTTGCGGACAAGCGAGACCGCGCGCTGGTGCAGTTCCTTGTGAGCACGGGATGCCGCATCTCCGAAGCACTCGCGCTCGATCGCACCGACTTCCCCCGCACCGGCAACCGGCTGGTGGTGACTGGCAAAGGCTCCAAACAGCGTTCGGTCTACCTGACGACCGACGCGCGCTCCGCCCTCGAGGACTACCTGGCCGTTCGCGAGGATGCGAGCATGGCTCTCTTCGTCAACTACGACAGGTCGGTGGCCGACGACAATGGCCGCAGGCTCACCTCTGCAGGCGCGCGATACATAGTTCGCCAGATTCGTCAGAAGCTGGGAGCCTGGTCGTTCAAGTCGCCGCATGTGGCGAGGCACACGGCCGCGACCACCCTGCTGGAGGTGACAGGCGGCGACGTCCGGCTGGTGCAGGAGGTGCTCGGCCACGCGAACCTCAACACGCTCCAGGGCTACACGAAGATTGTCGATAGCCGAAAGCTGGACGCGTATAGGCGCTACCAGGAATTCCTGGACGGCAAGAAAGCCGGAGCCTGAACCGTCGATCCCGATCGTGAGAGTGGCATTGCCACCCTAAGCCGCCCTGCAGATACATCGTTCAACGCAGATTGGAGCCGCGGCTAGCCTCACCACGGGCGCGCGCAAGGAAAAATAGCCAGGTGAATTGGCGAAATCGCAGCTTCCTGAAGCTGTGGGCGGGTCAGTCGGTGAGCGAGCTCGGTGGATCGATCACGCAGATCGCGCTGCCAACTGTTGCAGTGTTTCAACTGCACGCAGGGCCGTTCGAGCTGGGCCTTCTGTCGGCTTTCGCACGCCTACCGTTTCCGCTGCTCGCCCTTCCGATCGGCGTCTGGATCGATCAGCTGCCACGGCGGCGCGTGATGATCCTGGCCGACATCGGCCGCATGCTCGCGCTCGCTTCGATTCCAATCGCCGCTGTCGGCGGCGCGCTCTCGCTGGTGCAGCTCTACGTCGTCGCGTTGGTGACCGGCCTTCTGACGATCTTCTTCGACCTCGCCTATCTCGCCTATGTGCCCTCACTGGTCGGGCGAGACAACCTCGGTGACGCCAATGCCAAGCTCCAGCTGAGCTCTTCGGTGTCCGACGTCGCAGGCCCAGGCGTGGGAGGCCTGCTGATCCAGGCGATTGGCGGCGGGCAGGCCATCGCCGTGAACGCTGCGTCCTACCTGATCTCTTTCGCAAGCCTCGCCTGGATCCGCGGGGAGGATGCGTCGCCCGTTCGCCTGGGCCCTGCGGCGAGCGCCTTCGCCGATCTGAAGGAGGGTCTCGCGCATGTGTTCCGGCATCCCCTGCTCCGCAGCCTGATCCTGTGCCTCGGCGGCGCGATCGTGGTCGGCCACATGGAGGAGCCAAACCTGTACCCCTTTCTGTACAACACTCTTCACCTGTCGCCGGGCACCGTCGGCCTGGTCTTGAGCGTCTCCGGAGTGGGCAGCATCGCCGGCGCCATCGTGAGCCGGCGCGTCGCCGCACGTTTCGGACCAGGCTGGACGCTGGCCGTGACCGGAGCGGTGGTCGGAGCGATGATCATGCTTCAGACCACCGCCCGGTTCGGCCTGGCGATCCCGATCCTCGTCGTCACATTCCTGATCATCGGGGTCATGGACCCGATCCACGACGTGACGCAGGTCTCGCTCCGTCAGATGCTCACACCCGACCGGCTGCAAGGCCGCATGAACTCGGTCTTCAGGACTGTGTTCTGGGGCGCGTGGCCTCTC
>DATCPU010000053.1:0-9675 GCA_036569925.1 Candidatus Dormiibacterota bacterium | reverse complement strand
CTGCCACGCTGGTCTGGGCCGGCAATCTCCAGGTCAGCGCCACGGCGCTGCCGGTGTACAGGTTTACCGAGCCGTCGCGAGCTGATGCCGATGCGTTGGCGGCAAAGTTGGGCGCGGAACCCTCCGCTGATGTGGCGCAGGGCGGCATCGGCGTGTACGCAGGTCGCAATTTCACTCTGGTCGTGCTCTCAAGCGTCGCGCAACCGCCGCGCGAGCCGTACTTCAACGTGAGCGACCTGAAGACCACTGTGCCAACCACAGGCGACAGCGTCACCGTGGCGACGGCATACCTGGATGCCCACCATCTGCTCCCGACGTGGCCGTATCAAACCGACGTACAGACCTTGGGTGGCAGCACCGTGCGCGTCGACTTCCTTCGGTCATTCGACGTGCCCGGGTTGGGTCGTGCGAGCCTTGTCGACAGCGCAGGCGATCCCTACGGAACTGAGGTGGATTTCGTGCCCGGCACGCCAGGCGACTTTGAACGGGTGCCCCTGCCGCTGGCCCTCGACCCCGCGACCTACCCGATCATCTCGGCCAACCAGGCGATCACGGCCATGGGCGCTGCTTCTGCTCCAAGCGGCGGATCGATTCCCGTCGTGCGCATCACCCAAGCACAGCTCGTCTACACGGTCGTGTGGGCCGGCGACCACAGCTACTACGAGCCGGCGTATCTCTTTTCGGGCACCTTTACCAACAACGGGGTGCGCAGTGTGAAGCGTGTGCTGATCCCTGCAGTCGTGCCATCGCTTCTTGGCCCGTAGGAGGCTTTCCCGGAGCCTCGATCCGACCTTCGTCCCATCCATACTTGTTCGGTAGTGGGGAAGAGGCGCGTTCAGACTCGCCAGCAGGTCAGGAAAATCCAGCCCAAGCCTCAAAAGGCCGGATCCGCGCCCGCCAGCGGTGCGACCAGGCGCCAGCGCGAGAGATTCGTCGAGGCGGGCGGCATGCTGCAGGGCTATGCGCCCGAGTTTGTGCAGCGACTGGGTTACATCGCGATCGGGATCGCCGCCGGCTGCTTGATCGTTATCGCGGCGCTCCTGATTTTCCTGCCCCCCGTCTACGGCTGGCCAGATGCGGTTGCGGCGTCCATCGCCTGGCTCCTGCCGATTGCGCTGCTGGCGAGCTTCGTCGGCCCAGGCTTTCGCCTGGCGATGAAGGATAGGAAGGCCGAGCCCAGGCTGGTGCAGGGCCAGCTGAAAGGAGCGGCTTCCGTCAGCACCTCGAGAGGTCTCGGCATGCTCATGATCCAGACGCGCGGCGGCGATGAACAGTACCTGGTGCCTCCCGCCCGCTTGAAGCAGGTGCCCGGCAACCAGGTCAGCGTGGTGCTGACTGTCACGCCCAACCTGCGGCACGTGCGCTCGGTTGGGGTCATGGGGCAGCGCATGGTCGGCCGGGTCGAGCCGCCGGTACCCGCGATCATGCGGCGCGTCCAGCTGGTCCCGCTCTTGACACCAGTGGCGCTGGCGGTGGCGGCGATCGTCGGAGACGACGCTGTCGCCCTGTCGCCGATCTCCCCGTCCCTGCTTCACGCGGCGCTGGCCGTCGTGGGCGGCGCGATCCTGGGCGGCGCGGTCTACCTGGGGTCGACCCTGCTGCAGCGCCGGATGATGGCCGAAGTCCAGGCCATGGTGCCCAAGGGCTAGACCGGGTCCCTCAGCTCGGCTCGTCGACCTTTGCCGGAGAGATCGGCACAGAAGCCGCCGGGGTCATCCCGACAGTGGGTTCCGCGTGGCGCGGCTGCCTGTAGGCGGTCGGCGGGTCGGAAATCGGCGGCACCAGCTTTGCCCGTTGTGGATAGAGCGCGATCAGGAGCAGGCTGCAGGCCAGGCCGAAGATCACTGGGCCGAAGTAAAACCTTGAGCCGATGATGTAGTGCGCGCCGAGCTCGTAGAAGACGGTCACGAACCCATACAGGATCCCAGCCCGTACCCAGGCGACATTGTTCGCCGGGTGGATGGCAGCGGCCATGAGGCCGATGCCTAGAACCGCCGCCGCCGCGGACGAGTTGGAGCCAATCTCAAGGTCGAGCGGCAGGAGAGCGTTGCCGAACAGGGCCCGGGCAGAGCCGGCGACCATGGCGGCCCCCATCAGGACCATGACGACAGTTAGAAGCAGCCGCCTCATGGGGCGACTCTATACGGCCGCGCAGCCATTCGCTACCTCTTAGCGCTGGCATTTCGGTCGCAGCCCCCGAAGGGTGCCTCGGCACCGCGCAGCGCTGCCCCTGGCATTTCGGCTGAGCCTCCCGGGGCCGGACCCTTAGACTCGAGTTGATGACAAACGACGTCCACATCACTCCTGAAGGCCTCGAAGGCGTGCGCAAGGAGCTTGACGAGCTGGTCACCGTCCGCCGCCCTGCCGTGGTGGCCAAGATCAAGGCGGCCCGCGAGTTCGGCGACCTCTCGGAGAACTTCGAGTACCACGCGGCCAAGAACGACCAGGGCTTCATGGAAGCCCGGATCAAAGAGCTCGAGGCCATCATCAAGAACCACGTGCTGATCGAGACGTCGAAGCCGTCGGGCATCGTGAGCATGGGCAGCACCGTGCGGTTCAGCGAGGATGGTGCCAGCGACGAGGCTTACCGCATAGTCGGTCCGTCGGAGGCCAACCCCAAGGCCGGCACTGTGAGCTACGAATCCGCCCTGGGCAAGGCCCTGCTCGGCCACCGTGTCGGCGAGGAGGTCGAGGTCAAGACCCCCAACGGTGCCTACAGCGTCCGCATCGTCGGCATTGAGTAGCCGTACCGCGCCCGCGCTGCGGCGAGACGACCCCCTGTCGAATCTCCGGCGGTGGATGGCGGAGCGCAGCCTCGACGCTGCCTATGTGACACGGCCGGTGTCGATCGCCTACCTGACCGGCTTTCATGCCGAGCCACACGAACGCTTGATGGCCCTGGCGATTCAGGCCGGCGGAGCGACCCTGGTCGTGCCCGCGCTCGAGCAGGAGAGGGCCGCATCCAATCGCGAGCAGGCTGCTGTGCTCGCGTGGCGCGATGGCGAGGACCCATACACCATGGTCCGGGAAGCGCTTGGGCAATGCCCGCGCCTTGGAGTCGAGAAGGAGCATCTGACGGTAAAGGCGGCGGAAGCGCTCGCCGAAGCGGTCGGGGTGCGCGAGCTGGTCGATGTCGCGGCACAGATCCGCGGTCTTCGCCGGACCAAGAGCCCTGCCGAGCTAGAGAAGATGGCACGCGCGTGCGCCATCACCGACTCAGTGGCGGAAGAGGTGATGCAAAGCCTGCGGCCTGGGCAAACAGAGCTCGCGCTCGCCATGAGAGTTGGCGCCGCGATCAGCGCGCGAGGCGCGGCACCGTCATTCGAAACCTCGGTTCAATCGGGACCCAACTCCGCCATCCCGCACCACGATCCGGGCAGTCGCGAGCTCGAGGCCGGCGACCTGGTGCTGTTTGATTTCGGAGCGGCGTTCGAGGGCTACCGCGGCGACCTGACCCGGATGGCGGTGGTCGGCACGCCGACCGGGCGTCAGCGTGAGATCTACGAGTTGGTTTTGCGCGCGCACGACGCAGCGATCGAGGCGGTCCGCCCTGGAATTACCACCGGGCAGGTGGACGCGGCGGCTCGCGACGTGATCGAGGCTGCGGGGTTCGGCGCCCACTTCTTTCATCGCGTCGGCCATGGGCTTGGCCTCGAGGTCCACGAAGACCCGAGCCTCGACCCCGGATCGGACACCTTGCTCGAGCCCGGAATGGTGTTCACGATCGAACCGGGGGTTTATCTCCCGGGCTGGGGCGGGGTTCGAATCGAAGATGACCTGGTTGTGGAGGCCGGCGGCTGCAGGGTCCTGACCAAGGCGGATCGGCGCCTGCGGGCGGTGATGTCCTCCTGATGCTTGCACCGGGAATGCGGCGCACTGCTCAGCGGACGATGGTCTACAACGCCATCGTGCGACTCGGCGGCCATTGCACGGCTGAGGAGATCACCGCCGAGCTCCACATGACCAAACCCGGATTTCCGCGCAGCACCGTTTACCGCGCACTCGAAGCTCTGACCGCATCGGGGTCGGTCTACGCCGCGCACCTCGGCGAGGGGCCTACCCACTACGAGCTCGCCTCCGGCGACCATCACCATGCCGTGTGCCAAGTTTGCGGTGGCGTGCTGCACATCCAGGAGGAGCTGGTGAACTCGCTGGAGAAGCACCTCGAGGAGTCACACCGGTTCCGACCGGTGCGCACCGAGGTCCTGGTGGTCGGGGTTTGCGACGCCTGCTCGCGCCATCCCGGACGGAAGGCGGCCCGCAGGCACACGCTCGAGCACGTGCACCACGAGGGAACCCGCCCGGCCTCCTGATACAGTGGTCGCCGAGGCGACCGCTTCCGTCTTTCAAGGGGGGACCGTTGGAGCCAAAGATCATCGGCACTGTGCTGCCGGCGCTCGAGATGAGCATGCAGCCGGGCGACACAGTCTTTGCCGAGTCGGGCCAGCTGGCGTGGATGTCGATGGCGATCCAGATGAAGACTTCGACGTCTGCCGGCGGCCAGCAGGGCGGCTTCATGAGCGCGCTCGGGCGAGCGGTTGCGGGCGGCACCCTGTTCATGACCGAGTACACGGCTGCGGGCGGCCCCGGTCTGCTCTCCTTTGCGGCCAAGCTGCCCGGCCAGATCCTGGCCATGGACGTCGCGCCGGGAGCCGGCTACCTGGTCCACCGCCACGGATTCATGTGCGCCACGCCCGGCGTGCAGTTCTCGATGGGTTTTCAACAGCGGCTGGGCACCGGGCTGCTCGGCGGCACTGGCTTTCGCATGCAGCGCTTGACCGGCCAGGGCAAAGCCTGGGTCGAGCTCAGTGGCGAGGTCGTTCCGTACGACCTCCAACCCGGTAACACCATGCGGGTCCATCCCGGCCATGTGGGGATGTACCAGGAATCGGTGCAGTTCAGCATCACCACGGTGCCGGGGATCAAGAACGCCTTCTTCGGCGGTGACGGCATCTTTCTGGCGTCGCTCACCGGCCCGGGCAGAGTGTGGCTGCAGTCGATGACGATGCAGCACCTCGCGCATGCCATCCAGGAATACCTACCTCGCCGCCGAGAGGCCGGCGCGGCAGGCATCGCCATCGACATTTTGAGTGGGGGCTAGAAACTTGGAAACCAAGATCATCGGGACCGTGATGCCAGTGCTCGAGCTGAACATGCAGCCCGGCGACAAGGTTTTCGCCGAGTCGGGCCAGCTCTCGTGGATGTCGATGGCGATCCAGATGATGACCTCGACGTCGGCGGGAGGTCAGCAGGGCGGGCTTTTCGGCGCGATCGGCCGAATGGCTGCCGGCGGCACGCTCTTCATGACCGAGTACACCGCGGGCGGCGGCCCGGGCTTGCTGGCGTTCGCGGCCAAGCTCCCCGGCCAGATCCTACCGATGGAGATCGCGCCAGGCCACGGCTATCTGGTGCACCGCCATGGCTTCATGTGCGCGACGCCAGGCGTGCAATTTTCCATCGGCTTCCAGCAGCGCCTCGGCGCAGGCGTTTTCGGCGGCACCGGCTTTCGCATGCAGCGCCTCCAGGGACAGGGTCAGGCCTGGGTGGAGCTGCACGGCGAGGTCGTGACCTACGACCTTCAACCGGGGAACACGCTGCGGGTGCACCCGGGGCACGTGGGGATGTACCAGGAGTCAGTGCAGTTCAACATCACCACGGTTCCCGGCATCAAGAACGCGTTCTTTGGTGGGGATGGCATCTTCCTCGCGGCCCTCACCGGCCCGGGGCGCGTCTGGCTGCAGTCGATGACGATGCAGCACCTCGCTCACGCGATCCAGGAGTACTTACCGAAAGCAGGGTGATGGGTAGGTGGCGTTGGCATCTTGTTCAGGAGGGCTGAGTAATGGCGAAGTATCTGGTTGAAGCGTCGTATTCGCAGGCGGGGCTCAAGGGTGTGATCAAGGATGGCGGTACCGGCCGTAAGAAGGTGGTCGAGGCCGCGGTCAAGGCTCTAGGGGGCCACCTCGAGATGTTCTATTACGCATTTGGTACCAGCGACATTTACGCAGTGGTGGATGCGCCGGACAACGTCACAGCGGCGGCGTTTGCGCTGGCTGTCGGAGGCACCGGTGTGGCGTCGCATCTGAAGACGATCGTGCTGCTGACGACTGATGAGGTCGACCAGGCCGCAAAGAAGTCCGGCAGCGCCGGCTACCCAGCGTCAGGCGCTTAGTCGGTCTGGCCTCGAGGCGCTACATACCACTCGCAAAAGGAGCGGCAGCGGCCATCTTTGGCGAACTCGATGACGAAGATGTTGTCCCACTCCTTGGTGAGCTCGGAGCGGGAGGGGTCCTTGAAGTAACGGCTCCTCCCGTTGACGACCGCGACATGGCCGTCGACTGCGATGGGCGCGTAGTTTGCACTGAAGGTTCCGGGTGCGTCACGGTCCTTGAGCCATGCGTCGACGATCGCTTGCCGGCCGACCACCGGCCGGTCGTACGGATTGAAGGCATAGGTCGCATCCTCGGTGAACAGATCGCCGATCGCCTCAGGCCAGTAGCTTTCCCACGCGTGCATGTAAGCCCTCAGCCAGTCGACGACAGCCCCTCGCTCCATCCGCACAATTCTCCTACATGGGACCTCAGTGGCTGATCGCTGGCTGACGTTTGACTGTTTCGGCACGCTCATCGATTGGCGTCACGGGATCAGGACTACGGGCGAGCTGCTATTTCCAGGGCGCGGAGAGGATTTTCTGGATTCATACATCAAGGCGGAGGCGGAGGTCGAGTCCGAGGGTTCGTTTCGCCGCTACCGGGCGGTCTTGACGGAGACGGTCAAGCGTGTCGCCCAACGGCTGGGGCTGGACCTGAAACCCGACGACGCAACAGCTCTCGTGTCGACAATTCCATACTGGCCGGCGTTTGCGGACGTCGGGCCGGCGCTGAGCGACCTGCGCCGCGAGGGTTGGCGCTTCGCCCTGCTCACCAACTGCGACCGCGACATCATCGCGCTCACCCAGCGCAGGCTGCCTGCGTCGTTCGACGCGGTGGTCACGGCCGAGGACGTCGCCGCGTATAAGCCAAGCCCTGCGCACTTCCTGCTGTTCAAATCCACATTCGGCGCGTCGGCGGATGCATGGATCCACGTGGCGCAGAGCTATTTTCACGACATCAAACCGACCAGCGAGCTCGGCATCCGCCGCATCTGGGTCAACCGCCAGGGCGAGCCCGACGACCCGAGCATCGCCGACGCGGTGGTCAGTGGCCTGGCCGAGCTGCCGGACGCGGTGAAGCGACTGGCTACGTCTGCGCGCGGGTCTACGTGAAGTCTGCCAAATCCACAGTCGCCCTGTAAACGCGGCGCGCCGGTCCTGACTGAATAAGGTTCCCCGCTGCCTCCCTGCGAACGGCGAGGTCGCCGCCCGGCATCTGAATCGTCACTCGCTCGTCTGTCAGCCCAGCTCGCATGCAGGCCGCGGCCACAGCGCTTGCACTCGTGCCCGATGCGAGCGTGTAGCCCGCGCCTCGTTCCCAGATCTCCACGCGCACGCGCGCGCGATCAATGACCTCGAACAGCTGCACGTTCGTCCTCTCCGGAAAGGCTTTGTGGTTCTCGAGGTGCGGCCCGAGCTCAACGCACCGCTCCTTCGTGACCGGCTCGTTCAGAACCACGCAGTGTGGATTGCCGACTGAGACGAGCATCGCTTCGACGCGTCCAACCGGCGTGTCCAGCTTGACGCGGTCGGGCTCACCGTCAAACAGCGCCGGCAGGGCGGCAGCACGGAAGGAAGGGCGCCCGATGTCCAGCTCGGAGACGATCTCCGCGCCATCCTTCGCCAGCACACGGACATGGTTGGCGCGGTCGAGTGTGCGAATCTCGAACTCATCGCCTGCCCCGTGCTCGAGCACGGCGTGGGCGGCCGCGATGCGCAGCCCGTTGCCGCTTTTCTGAGCTTCGGAGGCATCCGGGTTGAAGATCCTGACGCTCATCTTCTTCGGGTCGAAAGCGAGCAGCCCGTCCGAGCCGAGGCCTCGATGCCGATCGCACAAAACTGGCAGCATCGGGACGAGCCGTTCAAGGTCGCCAGGCACGTCGAAGACGAGGTAGTCGTTGCCCAACGCCTGGTACTTAATGAGATCAATTCGCATTAGCCCTTCAATCATCGGGGAATCGCCGTGGCGGCCCACCGGTTGTCATAAGATGTCGTGTCTATGCGGGACCTCGTGTGGCCTGCCCAGCGCTTGGTGCAAATCCCAGCCTGCTTCTGTAGCTAGGCCCGGCCGTAGGCTCGCGCCTCGATTGGCGCGCCCCTTCGACCGTTTCGTTCGAAATCCACATTCAATCGGTCATTTGCATTTCTGGGAGGTTTGGAATTGAGCTCATCGACAACAACCAAGGCTTTGGTCTCCACCGAGTGGATTGCCGAGCACGCGAGGGACAAGGGCCTCCGAGTGGTCGAGGTCGACGTCGACCCGTCGTTCTATGAGAAGGGCCATATCGAAGGTGCCGTCGGCTGGAACTGGCGCAAGGATCTGCAGGACCAGATCAATCGAGACGTCGCCAGCAAGGAAGCGCTCGCAAACTTGCTCGGCAAGAGTGGCATCACGCCAGACACGACGATCGTTCTTTATGGCGACAACAACAACTGGTTCGCGGCCTACGCCTATTGGGCCTTGAAGTACTACGGCCATGACAAGGTCCAGCTGGTTGACGGCGGTCGAGTCAAATGGGAGAAGGAGGGCCGCGAGTACAGCAGCGAGGCTCCAAACTACCCCGCGACCGACTACAAGTTCCACGGCTCTCCGAAGGAGGACATTCGCGCATACCGCGACCACGTCGCCTCGAAGCTCGGCAAGGCCGGTCTCGTCGACGTGCGCTCGCCCAAGGAGTACTCCGGTGAGCTACTTGCGCCGGAGAACCTGCCGCAAGAAGGCGCTCAGCGGGGCGGCCACATCCCGACCGCCGTCAGCATTCCATGGGGCACGGCCGTCAACACAGAGGACGGCACGTTCAAGAGCACCGAGGAGCTCAAGGAAATCTACGGCGGCAAGGGCATCACCTCCAATAAAGAGGTAATCGCCTACTGCCGCATCGGGGAGCGTTCCGCGCACACGTGGTTTGTCCTGAAGGAGCTTCTCGGCTACCCCGACGTCCGCAACTACGACGGTTCGTGGACGGAGTGGGGGAGCTCGATCAAGGCCCCGATCGAGAAGTAGGGATGGCAACCTCACCCCGGGGCGTCGTCGACCATTCGGCGCTCAAGGTCAACCAGACCGCGATCGTGACGACAGTGCTTGTCGCCTTTGTCGGCAGCGCCTTCTTCAGGCCTGCGTTGGTGCTGATCCCGCTCCTCAGCCTTGTGCTGCTGCTGGGAACGTTTGCCCCGCAGCTCGCGCTGTTCAAGCAGCTCTACTTCAAGGTCTTGAAGCCCCGCGGCATCGTCAAGCCGCGACTTGTTCAAGACCGACCGGAACCGCACAACTTCGCTCAGGGGATGGGCGGGGTTGTTCTCGCCATCGCATCCTTGTTCCTGGTGCCGCTTCCCGTCGTGGGATTGGCCCTGGCTCTTCTCGTCGCCGTCCTGGCGTTCGTCAACGTGGCATTCGGCTATTGCCTCGGGTGCCAGATCTACTACCAGCTCGGTCGCGCTGGGCTGATCAAAGCAACGCGATAGTGAGCACTCAACTCTGGGCTCTGGCGGCGGCGGGTGCTGTGGTGCTCGCTGCCGCCGGCCTC
>DATCPU010000052.1:0-6391 GCA_036569925.1 Candidatus Dormiibacterota bacterium | reverse complement strand
CCCCAGGCCTGGTCCTGCAGCTCCTTGTAGGGCGTCAGCGCATCGCGGAAGACGACCAGAGGCAGCGCCGACATGGGCTGAGTCGGATCGAGGTTCCACAACGGGTTGCCGAAGGCGGTGAACAGGAGAGGCGCAGTCTCGCCCGCCGCGCGGGCTACCGCGAGGAGCGCACCTGTGGTGACTCCCGCTGCGGCCGCCGGCAGAATCAGTTGCAGCGATACGCGCCATCGCGGCAGGCCGAGTGCCAGGCCTGATTCGCGTAGGCCTCCGGGAATCAAACCGACGGCACTCTCCGTCGTTCGGATCACCACAGGCAACATCAAGATCGCGATCGCTGCAGACGCAGCCACTGCCGAGTAGTGATGGAACGGAACGACGAGTACGGCGTAGGCGAAAAGCCCTAACGCGATTGATGGAGCTCCAACCAAAACATCGCTCGCCAGCCTCACCCAGCTCGCCCAGCGCGCGTGCCCGTACTCCGCGAGATAAACGCCGCTGATCACGCCGACCGGGATGGCGACCAACGAAGCCATCCCCACCATCATCAAGGTGCCGACGATGGCGTGAGAGATACCGGAACCTGGAATGCCCACTGGCCGCTCAACGTTGAAAAAGAACTCAGGGTGAGTGACCGCAGGAAGGCCTTTGCTGATCGTGTACCAGAGCACCAGGGCCAGAGGGATCAGGGCCAGGCCCGTCAGCGCATAGACGACGCTGAGCGCTGTGGTGTTCTTGAAATGGCGCCAAAGATTGCGGTTCATGCGGTCATCCTTGCCTGCGTCGACCGCACCAGCAGCAGTGCCACCAGGTTGACCGTAAGCGTGACGAGGATGAGAACGAGGCCGAGTTCAATCAAGGCGGCCGGGTACAGGTTGCCCGTCGCTTCCGAGAACTCGTTGGCGATCTTGCTTGCCAGCGTGTAGCCGGGGGCGAAGATGGTCGGCGGGATCTCGTCGCGATTGCCGATGACCATCGTCACTGCGATGGTCTCGCCCAGCGCACGGCCGAGCGCGAGCACGGTGGCGCCGAAGATACCGGCGCGCGCTGTCGGCAGCACCACGCGCCAGGTGGTCTCCCACCATGTTGCACCCAAAGCGACCGACGATTCGCGCAGGCCTCTTGGCACCGCTCGGATCACGTCTCGTGAAACCGCCGCCAGGGTGGGAAGGATCATGATCGCCAGCACCAGGGAAGCGGTGAAGAAGCTGTACTGCCGCGGCGGACCGGACAGCAGGCCGATGAATCCAAAGTGCTGGGTGACAGGCGTCTCGAGGTACTTCAGCGAGAAAGGCGCGAGCACGTACAGGGCCCAGATCCCGTAGACGACGCTGGGGATTGCCGCGAGCAGCTCGATGCCAGTGCCCATCACTGCACGCAGACCCCGCGCGCTCTGCTCCGCAAGCAGGAGAGACACCGCGACCCCCACGGGCAGCGCGATGGCCAGCGCAATGGCACTTGTGACCACCGTGCCGTAGATGTATGGGAGCGCCCCAAAGTCCAGGGTTACCGGGTTCCAGACTGATCGGACCAGGTAAGCCGGCCCGAACTGTTGAATTGCAGGCAGGGCCTGCTGCAGGAGGGTGAGCACGATGACGATCAGCGCCGCGGGCGCCGCGCCACTCACGACTGCGGTGAATGTGCGATACCTGTCGGTGGTCTTCGGAACGACCGTCATGAGCGTCGTGTCCAGCGCCGCGGCCACGAGCTAGATCTCTGGGGAGGAGACCACGTCCACCTGTGCCTTGCGATCCATTCGGTAGCCGATGCCGCGCACAGTTACGATCTCGAACGGCGCGCGTGCCTCGAACTTTTCGCGCAGCCATCGGATGTGGACATCGACGGTCTTGCGGTCGCCGTTGAAGTCTCGTCCCCACACGTTCTCGAGCAACATGTCGCGCGTATGCACCCGATTGGGAAAGGCGAGCAGGTACGAAATGAGGTCGAACTCCCTAGCAGTCAGCTTGATCTCGTGGCCATCGAGGATCACTCGGCGCGCCGCGCGGTCGATGCTGAATGCACCGATCGAGTCCTGCTCGGGAATCGACTTGGGCTCGTTGGCTTCCGGTTGCGCCCGCCGAAGTACCGCATTTACTCGCGCGAGCACCTCTCGGATCGAAAAAGGCTTGGTGATGTAGTCATCGGCGCCGAGCTCGAGCCCGACGATCTTGTCCACCTCGGCGTCTTTGGCGGTGATCATGATGATCGGGACCCTGCTGGTCTTCCGAAGGGCCCGGCAAAAGTCGAATCCGCTCATGCCGGGGAGCATGAGATCGAGCAGGATGAGGTCAGGCCGTGATGTGCGCGCGGTCCGCAGGCCTGCTGCTCCATCCGCCGCCTCCTGCACGGTGAAGCCGGCTGTGGACAAGTTGTACTTGAGCATCTCTCGGATCCCTTCGTCGTCCTCGACCACCAACACCCGGCCCGATGCGCCGTTGTGTGCCTGGCGAGTCATCCGAGCTCGACGACCTGGCCGGTTTCCAGAAAGACGATGTCCTCTGCGACATTGGTGACGCGGTCCGCAATCCGCTCGAGGTTGTGCGCGACCAGCAGCAGCGTGACGGAACGGAGCGCGCCGTCGGAGTCGGTCTTGCCGTTTCCGATCTCGGCCACCAGCTCCTCGAAAACGCGGTGGTACAGGCGGTCGATCTCGTTGTCGCGTCCGGCCACCTCTCGTGCGTGGATCTCGTTCTCTTCGATGAGCGCTTCGAGGATGTCGTGCACCTGGCCGATCGCGAGCTCGCCCATGAGCCCGAACTCGGCACGCAACGGCTGCTCTGGCAGGCCGACCAGGGTTCCGGTCATACGAGCAATCCGCACCGCGTAGTCGCCCATGCGCTCGAGCTCGGTGGCGATGTACTGGATCCCCATCAGGTGACGTAGGTCCCGGGCTACCGGTTGCTGGGTCGAAATGACCATGAAGACCTGCTCGCGAATCTGCTTCAGGAGCTCATTGAGGTAATGGTCCTGGGTGCGTACCTTCTCGGCTGCGCTGCCGTCTCTCCGGCGCAAGGCATCCAGCGCCGCCTCGATCTGGGATTCCACCAGCGTGCCCATGCGCACGAGCGATTCGCGCAGGCTCGCCAATTCCTTCTCGAAAGTGAGTCGAGGCATCGCTATCCGAACCGGCCGGTGATGTAGGCCTCTGTGCGGCTGTCTCTCGGTTGATTGAAGAGGTCCGCCGTCGAAGCGAACTCGACCAGCTCGCCGTATCGGTGGTCGTTGTTCATGAGCATGAACGCGGTGAAATCCGAAACGCGGGCCGCCTGCTGCATGTTGTGGGTGACGATCACGATCGTGTACTCGCGCGCGAGCTCGACCATCAGGTCCTCGATTTTCAAGGTGGCGACCGGGTCAAGCGCAGAGCACGGCTCGTCCATGAGGATCACCTCAGGGCTTACAGCCAGACAGCGGGCGATCACCAGGCGTTGCTGTTGGCCGCCGGATAAGGAAGTAGCCGGTGCGTCGAGGCGATCGGACACCTCGTCCCAGAGCGCGGCGCTCTCGAGGCTTCGGCGCACGGTCTCGTTGATCTTGGTCGAGCCCCAGCCCAGCAAGCGGGGCGCGAACGCGACATTGTCGTGGATCGACATTGGGAAAGGGCTCGGACGCTGGAACACCATGCCGACCTTCTGGCGCAGCAAGAGCAGCTTGCTGGTGGTGAGGACGTCCTCGCCGTCGAGGATCACCGATCCCTGCGCCCGAGCGTTTGGGACGAGGTCGTACATACGATTGAAGACGCGCAGCAGGGTGGTCTTGCCGCAGCCGGAGGGCCCGATGATGGCGGTGATCCGCTTTTCAGGGATGTCGAAGGTTACGGCGTTGAGCGCCTGGGTCTTGCCATAGAAGAAGGAAAGGCCGTCGACCTTGAATTTGGTGGGGGCCGCCCCGTGCACGGTTCGGAGCTCTGGCCGGCCTACCTGGGCCATGGGCTGAATCGTAGGTCTATATTCCGCCACCCCGCCTCAAGGATATCCAGGGGCAGGTTAAGGGCCGTTTATGGGCCAGTTAAGAGTTCCTCGGTAGGGCGATGGTGAACACCTGGCCCCCCTCTCGAGCCGTCTCCGTCCAGATCCGCCCTCTCAGCATCTGAACCAGGTGCTTGGTGATGGCAAGGCCCAGGCCGAAGCCGCCCGCCTCGCGCGGGCGCGCCCGATCCACCTTGTAGAAGCGCTCGAACACGCGGCTCCAGTGCTCGGGAGAGATGCCGGGGCCGTGGTCGCGGACGCTGAGTCGAACCTCGTCGCCCGCGATCTTGGCGTGCACCTCGATAGCAGTTCCTGGAGGTGAGAACTTGGCAGCGTTGTCCAGAAGGTTGACCAGAGCCTGCACCAGCTTCGGGCGGTCCGTGGTGATCGTGAGCTCAGGCGGGATGTCTGCCTTCACAGGCCTGTCGATCTTCAGTCGCGCCACGCTCTCGGCCACCAGCTCCGCGAGGTCGAACTCGGTGAGGTCGATAGACATCGAGCGGGCCTCGATCTCGCCCAGCTGGCGCAGGTTGTCGATGATCTTTGTCACGAGGTCGGCTTCCCTGACCGCTCTCTCGGCGAAGCGTTTGCGATCACTGGCCGCGGGGTCCCCGATCAGGCTCTCAGCCGCCAGGCGTAACGATGTGAGCGGCGTCTTCAGCTCGTGCACGAGGTTGGCCACGAACTCCTCGCGCACGGTGGCCAGGCGCCTGAGCTCGGTCATGTCGGTCAAGAACATGAGGGTCTGGCCGGGCCGCGGGCCTGGAACGAGCGTGCAACGCACAACGCGGCGGTGATGCACCAGGTAGGTCTCCGCGTGTGCTTCGCCCTGCGCGAGCAGGTCGACAAGCCTCCCCTCGAGCGTGACCTCCACCAGGCTCGCCGGCAAGCGGCCGCGGTCGATCTCGAAGAATTCACGCGCTGCCACATTGGCATCGATCACGCCTCGTTCGGCGGCAATCAACAATGCCATCACCGGCGCGTCCTCGAGGACCTCCGCAAAGGAGTTGATCGGTGGCACGACGGGTTTGACGTCGTCGAATCGGCGCCGGCGATCCCAGATCACGGCCGGAGTATATGAGTGGATCGTCCACACTGAGGCTTAAGGTGCGGTTAACCCCCCCTTAAACGGCTGTCCATAACGTAGGCAGCGTCATACATCCAAGTCTGGTTAGGAGGGGTTCGATGTTTTCAGTGAGACCAACCTGGCGAGCGCTGCTTGTGGGGTTGGCAGCCACCATCATCGCCAGCGCTTGCGGCGGTACCACGCCTTCATCGTCTGCCGTCGGCAGCGGTTCGCTGACAGGCGCGGGGGCGACGTTCCCGGCGCCGTTCTACACCAAGGCTTTCTTCACTTACACGCAGTCGAACCCGCAGGTGACTGTGAACTATCAATCCGTGGGCTCGGGTGCCGGCATTCAGCAGTTCATCAAGAACACAGTCGACTTCGGGGCGAGTGACGTGCCGATGGGCTCTGCCGACATCACCTCGGCCGGTGGACCTGACGCCTTGACCCAGATCCCGACCACCCTGGGCGTCATTGCGATCGCATACAACCTGTCGGGCGTCACCAAGCTTCAGCTCGACGGGCCGACTCTTGCCAACATCTACCTCGGCAACATCAAGAAGTGGAACGACCCGGCGCTCGTCGCCCTGAACGCGGGTCTGACGCTTCCCAACGCCGATATCCAGGTGGTCCACCGTTCCGACTCCAGCGGCACGTCTTATCACTTCACCGACTACCTCGGCAAGGTGTCAGACGCCTGAAAGAGCAAGGTTGGCGTTGGCAAGGCCGTGAGCTGGCCGGCCGGCATCGGCGGCAACGGCAACCAGGGCGTCGCGCAGGCGGTGACATCAACTGCAGGAGCGATCGGCTACGTCGAGCTGGCGTACGTAGTCCAGACGAACATGACCCAGGCATATTTGAAGAACAAGGACGGTAACTTCGTCCAGGCCAGCGTGGCGGGCGCCACTGCGGCCGCGTCGCAAAACACCAGCGTGAGCCCGACCAACTTTTCGATCACCAACGAGCCGGGCGCCGACAGCTATCCGATCTCTGCCTTCAGCTGGCTCATCGTCAGGACCTCTTACAACGACGCGAGCAAGGGCAAGGCGATCGTGTACCTGTTCAAGTGGCTGGTGACGGACGGCCAGTCGGTTGGCACCAGCCTGCAGTACGCGCCGCTGCCGAGCAGCGTGCAGTCACTCGCCGAAAGCAACCTCAAGCTCATCAAGGCCGGAGGGGCAGCAGTTATCAGCTAACCGAACAACGACAGCGATTCAGCGGCGCGGGTGTTGGGCCCGCGCCGTTTTTATTTGAGCGGCTTGCGGTTGGGTACGCCGGGACGCCGCGGATAGGCATCCGGTGTCGGCCTGACCTTCTCGACGACCACCACCGTTCCGGTGCGCCGGGTGCCGGATGGCGA
>DATCPU010000051.1:0-3351 GCA_036569925.1 Candidatus Dormiibacterota bacterium | reverse complement strand
AACTAGATCCTCGCCACAGGACGACAGCTGAAAAATGGAAGTGTGTAGCAAGAGGAAGCGCTGGAACGGACTCGTCGCGCTCGGCGCCCTTCTCCTAGCCAGCTGTGGCAGCAAGAACGATGGCGCCCGAGCCCCCGCGGTTGCCGACGCCGCCTACCGGACGAAAGCAGGCGCGGTCAACATCTATGCGGAAGACGGCGCGAACAATCTTGCTCCGGAAGCCGCACGCGCCAAGCCGCTGGTTTACGTGCCCAACTCACGCTCGGCCAGCGTGACAGTGATCGATCCCAAGACATATCAGATCGTGCGCACGTTCCCGACCGGCAAAGTTCCGCAGCACGTGGTGCCGTCGTACGATCTCTCGACGCTGTGGGTAGCCAACAACGCATCGAACAGCTTGACGCCGATCGACCCACTCACCGGCCAGGAAGGACCGCAGGTGAGGGTCGACGATCCGTACAACATTTACTTCACGCCGGACGGGAAGTACGCGATGGTGATCGCCGAGGCCCGGCACCGGATCGATTTCCGCGATCCGAAGGACATGAAGCTCGTGCAATCGCTGCGTGTGGCGTGCAAAGGGCTCGATCACGTCGAGTTCACGGCGGACAACCGCTACGCGATCGCGACCTGCGAATTCTCCGGGAAGCTGGTGAAGGTCGATCTCGCGAATAAGGCGGCGGTCGGATATCTCACGCTCGATCCGGACAAGTTCACCAACTTCATCCCTCGTCAGATCTCGCGCCTTCTGAGCCGCCGCAAAGCGAGGAGTGCGGCGATGGCGGCACTGATGAACGTTCCATCCATGCCGCAGGACATTCGATCCTCCGCCGACGGAACCAAGTTCTACGTCGCCGACATGAAAGAGAATGGAGTCTTCGTCGTCGATCCCGTGAAGTTCGAGCGCATCGGCTTCATCCTTACCGGAGTCGGCACGCACGGGATTTATCCGAGCCGCGACGGCACGAAGCTTTACATCACGAATCGCGGATCGAACAGCATCGCTGGTCGTCCTCACGGACCGGGCTCCATCAGCGTCCTCGACCCATTGACTGACAAGATCGTCGCCACCTGGAGCATTCCGGGCGGCGGAAGTCCCGACATGGGCGACGTGACCGCGGATGGAAAGGAGCTATGGGTATCCGGCCGCTACGACGACGAGGTTTACGTCTTCGACACTTCTACAGGCCAGCTCACGCACCGGATTCCGGTAGGCCACGAGCCGCACGGGCTGTGCGTGTGGCCGCAGCCCGGACGCTATTCGCTGGGTCACACTGGCAACATGCGGTGATCCGCGCAGCTCTGGTGCTGGGCGCCGCTCTCCTGATTTGTGCGCCGGCGATTTCTGCGCAGAGGTCGGTGTACATCGAAGACCTCACCTGGCCAGAGGTGCAGCGCGCGATTCAGTCCGGCAAGACGAACGCGATCATCTATATCGGCAGCACCGAGCAGAACGGCCCGCACATGGCGATCGGGAAGCACAATTTCATCGCGCGGTATGTCGCCGGCGCGATCGCGATCAAGCTCGGCAATGCGTTGGTCTATCCCACGCTGCCATTCGCCGTCACCGGCGACGCGGTGATGAAGACCGCGCACATGCGCTTCCCCGGCTCGGTGACCGTGACTCCGCAGACCTACCACGCTGTGGTTCGAGATGTGGCGGTGAGTGCGGCGGACGCCGGGTTCAGGAGCATCTTCATCATGGGCGATCACGGTGACGGGCAGGACGTACTCGGTGCCGTCGCGAAGGAGCTCGACGCGCAGTGGCGGCCGAGGGGCGTGCGCGTTTTCTACGTGCCCGACTTGTACTTCAAGGCGAAGCAGCAGACGCACGCCTACGAGGCTTCACACGGAATCACGACGCACGACGTGCACGCGGGGACGGACGACACGTCGGAGCTGATGGCGCTCGACGCCCAGCACCGTTGGATCCGCGGTGACAAGCTCGCGGCGAGCTCGGGCGCGCAGACCGCGGTGACCGGGGTGGATGGGGATCCAACGAAGGCGACGCCCGCATTGGGGAATGTTTTTCTTCAGTACAAGATCGACGACGCGGTGGCGCAGATCAGGCAGCAGCTCAGCTCGCAGCACTGACGGCCCGCTCAGACCGGCCAGATGAAACGCTGTCGATGGCGAAGACAACCAGCTAATCGGGTAGCTCGCGGCTTTTGTGTTTGAGCGTCGGCGGGTCGACGATGATCGGCGCGACATCGTACTTCCACTGCACGTAAGCCATGCGGTCGAGGAGCTGGTTGAGCTCCTCCTCCGTAAGCATCGTGCAGAATCGCGCGATCCGGCGAGCGATCTCGCGGCGCGCGGCAGCTATATGTTCAGCTTTCCTCTTGTCGTCCATCGAGTCGTGGGTGGGCCGTGAAGCTTTCGGGGCCGCTGCAAGAATCTTTCCCACTCGATCGATAGCGCCGACGAAAAATTATGTTTGGGCAGAGTCGTCGAGGATTTTACCGGTCACCCGGGAGGGGGTGACGTCTCGCGCTCAAGGATCGCGTCCCGTTTTTTCCACCGATGCATCTGGCCGCAGGCCGGACACTTGATCGGGTCCTGATCCTCGATGGGCAGCATCTCGAACGTCTGCGCATCCATCGCAAAGCCCGTATAGACGAGCTTTCCCGTCTTTTGGCACTTGATCATTATGCGGTTCAATCGTTCCCCAATCGCAATCGGATGCTCAGCGGGCTGCAAATAAAGGTCCGCCAAGTCAGGGTTTTCCTCAGTGGTGGGCCTATCTAGCGCACTTCACGAGCGCTTTGATCTGGACCGTCTTGTCGGCCGGCGCCATCGCGTTGGATATGACCAGGTGGTAGCTGCCGCTCCCCGGGAGATCGTAGGCTAAAGTGGTCTCCGACCCTCGCATGGTGTCCCAGGACGAATGGGGGATCGCCGCGGTGTTCGCGTGCCAGAAAATGTACTCGTCGTCGGTGAGCAGGAACGTCTCCAGGTCGCGATCGTAGCCCCCGATGCCGTGCATTTGTCCCAGGAGCCGGCATTTCTGATCTGTCTCCGGTACGACAAAACCGTAGTCGAGTGCGTCGTGCGCCAGGATGTGCGCGAGCTTGGCGTCGGCAACTTTAACCGAGATCGGCTTCGCCGAAGGAGCGGAACCGACGGGAGCTGTCGCAATCGCGGTCGGGGTCACGGCAAGAGCTATCGCAGGTCCAACGCTCGGCTCTTCCACAGGCTCGGTACTCGTTTCAGGAGCGGCGTAAGTGCTAGTGACAGGCGTGGCAAGCGCAACGTCGGGGGCGCCCTGAATGAGGAATCCCATAACGGCATAGGCGACGACGAGTCCGGCAGCGACGCCCATTCGAGCCTTGCTATCCGCGGGGTCAGATG
>DATCPU010000050.1:0-2658 GCA_036569925.1 Candidatus Dormiibacterota bacterium | reverse complement strand
GCTTGGCGGTGGCTAACCCACCCCGATCTGCACCGCCAGCTGGCTCCACGGATTGAAGTCGGCCGCGAATCGCCCGTACCGGTTGGGCACCAGCCACACATGGAGCATCCAGGGCGTCAGGTAGGTGGCCGAACCCGGCGGGCAGTCGGGCGCCGCCCCCACCACCTCCCCATTCGGCGTGAAACACAGATCGTCGTGCCGGTGCCAGGGTGTGAGCTGACCGGCGATGTCAGGAGGGGCGGCGTTCGGATCCTCCAGCGAATACATCGCCGCCACCAGCACCGGAGCGCCCAACGTGTCCTCGTAGACGAGCGATTCGATGTGTTGGGGATCGAGCGTCAGTCCATCGCGCATGTAATTGGGATTCACGTAGTGGACGAGCGGCGTGCCGATTGGATTGAAAGCGATGTAGCCGTCGGCCCGAGCGGTCGCGAGCGACCGGTACCGGATCGTAGCGAGCTCTGTCGCCTGCCATAGCCGATCAGCGGCGGCCTGCTGCTCAGCAGTGCCGGCAGGCAGTGGCGGTGCGTTGACCACCACTGCTCCGATCCATCCCGCCGAGGCAATGACCGGAACCAGGGCCAGCAACCCAAGCCACCGGTTCACCGACAGGCCGACCGCCCACGCGGCAGCAAGCGCTGCCACGAGCAGCCCGGCTGCGATCAGATCGTGGGCAGGACTGAGCGGGTCAAGTGGTGTTTCGTGAAGAGCAAGCGACGGATACGTGCTGTGAATCGATACATCCCAGGCCAGGCCGAGCAAGGCGGCGGCGGCGCCGCCAAAACAGACCAGCAACGCGACCTTCGAGCTGCGCATTTTCGGAGGATACTGCCCGGGTTACCAAACGGCAGGACGACCGTTGGGTAACCGTCAACAGGATGGGAAAGTGGTTCACACGCAAACGAGCTATCTGGCTGAGCCTCGGTGTCGTGCTGGCCGTCCTGCTCTTAGTCGGGTTCGTGGCTCCGCCGGCATCTGCCGTCCACTCAGCGAATGGAGTGGCAGTGAAAGTTCAGGTCGTGGATTCGAGCCCACAGGTCATGTACGCGCCCATCAACCCGACCCAGTCGCTTGACGATGTCCGCTGCCAGCTCTGGCACGCCGATTCCCACAACCTACACAAAGCCGACCCTTGCCCGAACGGGGCAATCCTTGCCACGAGCTACCTGCCACAGCTCACCCAGAGCCCGGCGACCCTCTACGTCGGGTGGCTTCCATGCGGCTCGGTTTCGGCCTACGGAGAATCGGGCGTGTCCCACGGCTTCAATGTCGAGTACATCGCAGCCAACCACACAGTGATCATTCACTGCTACCTCGCACGTGCCTGGCTCTCGTACCCCGGACCACGTGGCGTGTACGCGGTCGCACCGCTGCAGCTTCTCCTGGTGCCAACCAGCGGCATTCTTCCAGGAAACCTGAGCATCGTTGAGGACGACCGCGTGGAGCACCTCCTTGGCGATCAGAGCTCCGAATCGCCGCTGGGCCGCGCGCTCATCTCCTGAGGACAGGGCGATGAGAAAGTGGTTTACGCGCAAACGGGTTATCTGGTTGAGCCTGGCCACGATAGTCGCGCTGCTGCTGATCGACGGGTTTGTAGCGCGGCCCGCCCACGAGGTGACCACACCGGGCGCGATGTCGCTCAAAACGACAGCGGTGCCAACGAACGTCACCTACTACTCCTATCCTCTGCCGGCCAGCCAGTCGATTGAAGACGTTCGTTGCCATTTGTGGAGGGCCAGGAACGGAGACACACCGCCATGTACTCCGGATGCCGCGAGCGCTTACCTGCCTTCCGCCGTCCAGTCTCCCAACACCCTCTATCTCCTCTGGGTCGGTTGCGTCGACTGGCACGGGGCGGGCGACATCATCAAGTGGCAGGGCTACAACGTCGAATTCCTGCCTTCAGGGCGGAAGCTCATCATCCATTGTTACGTTGCCGAGCCCTGGATCACGTTTCACCAAAGAGTGTTTGGAGTCGCCGCTCTGATCCCCGCGACGCTGCTTCTCGTAGCTACCGACTCGATGGGATCCGGGCCAATCCAGATCGTCGAGGATGACCGCCAAGAGCATCTTGTCGGCGATCGCTCCATCGAATCGCCGCTCGGCAGCGCAGTGATCTCCTAGGTCGGACTTAGGGCGCGAAGATCCTGCAGAGGCTCGCGGCCAGCGCCGCGGCCTCTACGCCCGGATGGGTTAGGAAGTAGCCGACCGCATCGTTGACGGCCCCGACCACCGCCCGGCCGAACACCTGCGGATCCTTATCGGCGTAGAAGGCGTCGTGCAGCATCGCGTGTCTCACCTCTTCGGCCACCGCGTCGGCAAAGCGGCTCTGGAGCCCCTGGCGCACCTGGTCGACGCCCGCGCTCAAGCCAACCGATTCGACGATCAGCAAGCGCGCCACCGAGGACCTCTCAAAGCTCGACTGGACGAACTTCGTTATCCCCCGACGCAACCGCTCGCGATAGTTGTGGCCGCCGGCAGCCTCGGTCAGCACCTCATGAATGAGTGCGCCTCCTTCCTCGGCCAGCAGGTCACGAAAACAGTCTTCCTTTGACTTGAAGAATTCGTAGAACGCAGATTTCGAGGTCTTCGCCCGGGCCGCGATGTCGTCGACCGAGGTGACGTTGTAACCGCGTGTGGCGAAGAGGTGAAGAGCAG
>DATCPU010000049.1:0-5306 GCA_036569925.1 Candidatus Dormiibacterota bacterium | reverse complement strand
CCTCCACCTGGGTCACCATCCCATCCAGGATCCTGAGGCCCGCATCCCAGAAGTCCGGGTCCGTGATGTCCATGCCGAGGCGCTTGACCAGCTGAGCCGGCGGCGTGGACCCGCCGGCGGTCAGGAATTCGAGGTAGTCGTCCACAAATTCCGGCCCCTTCTCCAGGAAGCGGTGGTACACGGCCAGGGCCAGCAGGTTCCCGAAGGCGTACGCGTACACGTAACCCGGCGTGTGGAGGAAGTGCCCGACGTAGCTCCACCACCCCTTGTGCTCGTCAGTGAGGATGAGTGCATCGCCGAACATCGGCTGCAGCTTCGACTGGTAGATCTCCCCCAGCTGCTCGACCGCCAGCTCCCCCTCGGTGCGGCGAGCGGTGTGGCACGCATCCTCGAAGCGGTTGAATGCGACCTGCCGGAAAACCGTGGCGAACGCGTCCTCGCACTGCGTGCAGAGCATGGCGAGGCGAACCTTGGGGTCCTTCTCCTCGGCCATGATCCGATCGAACGTCAGCGCCTCGCCGAAAACCGAAGCCGTCTCGGCCAGGGTGAGCGGCGGGTTGTAGTCGAAGATGTGCTGCTTCGTTGCGAGCCGGTCGTGCAGCCCATGCCCGAGCTCGTGCGCGAGCGTGGTCACGTCGCGCAGCTTGCCCGTGAAGTTCAGCATCACGTACGGGTGATGACGCGGCGTCACCGGCATGCAGTAAGCGCCACCCGACTTGCCAGGCACCACGGGCGCGTCGATCCAGCCGGTTTTGAAGAAGTCCTCGACCAGCGCGCCCGCCTTGCTCGAGAACCGGTGATACGAGCCGAGCACCATTTCCTTGGCTTCCTCCCACGACACATCGCGAGAGGCCTCCTGCAGCGGCGCGTACCGGTCCCACTCGTGCAGGTCGCCGACACCGAGCAGCTTCCTCTTGACGCGGTAATAGCGCGCGCAGATGTCGTACCGGTCGGTGACCGCTTCGACCAGCGCCTGCACCGCGGCATCGGAGGTCTCGTTGGCGAGGTTGCGAGAAGAGATCCACGATGGGAACTTCCGCAATCGATCGTCGATCGCCTTCTCCTGCAGGATCACGTTGAAGATGTACGCGCGCGTGCGAATGTCGGTGCCGAGCGCGGTCGTGATCGCGCCACTGGCGCGGCGGCGCACCTCGCGATCGCCATCGTGAAGGAGCGTCAGCGCCTCCGGGAGATTCAGCTGCCGGCCTTCGACGTCGACGCGGATCCCCGAGCACAGCTCCTCGTATAGGCGCGTCCACGCCGAGTTGACCACCGGGCTGTAGTCGGTGAGGACCCGTTCCTCGGGCTCCGACAGCTGGTGCGGCCTGAACTTGCGGGCCTCTTCGACCGCGTGCCGGTACCTGGCAGACTCGGGGTTGGCGAACAGGCGCGCCGCCTGCTCGTCGCTGGTTTGGGCCAGCTCCAGGGTGAAGAAAACGCCGTGGCTGCCACGCTCCGCCGTCGCTTCGCGAACCCGGGCGAGCAGCCTGCCGGCGCCGGGGTCGTGCGTGTCCTGGCTGTGCAGGAGGTAGGCGTACACCTCGGGCCTGGCGGCGGCGTCCTCGTCGTCCTCCAGCTCGCGCATCATGGCGGCGAACTCGGAGGGGTCGAGGGTGGCCACGCGGCCCTTGTACTTGGCTTCGAAGGCCTTGGCGCGCTCAAGTGAGTGAGCCAGCGCGGCCTCGAGCTTGGGGTCGCCCGGCGAAGCGAAAAGATCGGTGAGATCCCAACGAACCGTCTCGGCGCCTGTTTGCGTAACTGCTTTTGCCACGGCGGGTCAGGATAACGGCTCAATGCTGAGTTTCATCCCTCGTAACCGCGAATTCGGGACGCCGTTATGGCGTACGTGAGGCCCGTGGTTCTCGCATCGGTACTCGTGGCGCTGTGCGCCTGCACCGGCTTACCCGGCGCGATTCCGCTGGACTCTCCGACCCCAACCATCCTCGCGCCGACCACTCCAAGCCCGGCGCCCACGCCGCTTGCATTTCCAAGCCCGAGCCCAGGTGGGCCTGCGCCGCCGCGGCCTGCCCGGCTGACCTGCGGTTCACCTGTCAGCCCGACAGCCAACCTGACGCTCGTGACCTTGAAAGGCGACCCGGGCGTCAAGGTCCGCGACATCAGCGATCTCTCCCAGCCGCTCTCCCTCTGCTCTTTCACCGGCGCAGGCGCGGGCCATTTCCGTTTCCGAACAGCGACCCAGGTCTCCTACATCGTCTCGGCTGCGGCGGGCGCCGGAGCTCTTTACCTCGCCGACCTGCCGAGCAAGCGCACCTCGCTGGTGCGCTCCTGGACGGATGGGGCATACGCGGACTGGGTCTACGCGTGGAGCCCTGACGGCAAGAGCCTCAGCTACCTGAGCTCAACCGCTGACGCGCTGACCTGGCACCTGTCGTCGACGGCCGGCGACACGACCTTGAGTGGCCTGGAGCCCGTGCCGGGACGGGGCGTCAACACGGACAGCGACGATGCGATGACAGGTTTCTCTGCCGACGGGCAGTACGTGGCGCTGGAGCAGACCTTCAGCGGGACGAGCGCGGGGGCGCCTGCCTTCCAGGTGGTCCGCCTGTCCGATCACAGGCTCGTCTACAGCCGGCGGGACGGGACGATGGCGACCTGGTCGGGGTCCGGCGCACGCCTTTACTTCCGCACCATCGCGGGCGTTGAGTCGTGGGACCCGGCGGCCGGCGTGCAGCTGGTCGTGCCCGGGCTCGTTTGGATCCACCCCTGGCCGAGCGCCGACGGCTTGCGAATTGTCTACACGGTGGCGGACGGCACGGGGAACCATCAAGTTGATTACTTGCGCCTGACGGGTGAGCCTGTCGCCGGGATAGTGCCCTCGGTGCATGCCGGCACCACCGCAGTGTTCTTGAACTCGACCCTGATCTGGTACGCGGAAGAGGCTCTATGCACTCCAAATCAGTGCGGGCTTGGTGGACCGCCGTTGACTGGGCGGACTTTTCTGGACGACCTGGTCACTCAGTCCGAACGCCCGTCAATCGACGTCTCGGTCTTCGATTCCTGGCCCCACGTCGGCGCGGCGTGATCGGCCGGCCACCTGCCGGCTAGAGGTATAACCTCCGACCTCGTAACCCTCACTTGGGGTTGGCGTTATGGCTCTTATGAGAGCTGCGGCTTTCGCGTCAGTCCTACTGGTGGTCGCCGCGTGCAGCAGCCCCTCCGGTGTGACCGCGCTGAGGTCACCATCCACCGTGACAGTCGTGTCTCCGACTTCGGTCGCCTCTCCCTCCCCATCCCCCGCCGCCACGTTTCCAAAACCGGTCGCCGTCACGTCGAAAACACCGAAGCCAGTCGCGCTGTCGTGCTCCTCTGAGGTCCCGGCTGGCGCCGCGCTCGCGCTGGTGACATTCAAAGGATCCACCGACGTGGTGGTTCGAGACATCACCAACCTTACGAAACCGGTGAGCCGATGTGTTTTCAAGAGTTGCGAGGCGTACTGCAAGGTCTATGGCCCTTACTTCATGCGGTTTGTGACTGCCAGCCGCATCTCGTACGTGGACGAGTCTATCGATGGCGACTGGGCGATGTACCTCGCAGATCTCGTGTCACACAAGACCAACCTGGTGCGGGACCCGGGACAGGACTCAACGTACATCGAGGTCGTCGACTGGAGCCCTAGTGGCAGCAGCCTTACCTATGTCGCGTCAAATCGCTGGCATGTTCGCTCGGCCGCCGGCGACGTGGTGCTTGGTCCCGTGGGAAACGACCTCGGCTACAACTTCAATCCCGACGCCGACAGCAGGATGGTCGGCTTCTCGCCGGACGGACAGTACGTCGCCATCGACCAGAGCATCGACCTGGGCACCAAGCCGGCCCCTGGCGGCGGCGCTTACCTTCTGAAGGGCTCCGTGTTCAAAGTGATCCGGCTCTCCGACAAGAAGATCGTGTACAGCCGGAAGGACGGGACCATGGCCGTGTGGGCCGGCGGCGGCACTCATCTCTACTTCCGGGTCAGCTCCGGCCTGGCGGAATGGGACCCGATCGGCGGCGCGCGGGTCGTCGTCTCTGGGCTGGCTTGGATCAACCCGACGCCGAGCTCGGACGGAACACGGATCGCGTACGAGACTATCAACGCCAAGGGGAATCACTTCGCCGGCCAGGTGCGCCTCACGGACCAACCAATGAAATCCATTCCGCTGTCGACCCTGCCGCGGATGGGTGTCACGTTCCTGAACCCGACGCTGGTCTGGTATGCCGGGGAAACAGCATGCAGCGGTCATTGTCCCGGCTACGGCGAAACCAGCGACGGACCATCACTCAGTGGCCGAACCTACGTCCAAGACCTCGTTACCGGAACCATCAGCACGTCCGCCGACACCACCGTCATCGACTCGTGGCCTCATCTCGGCAATACGTAACGACCAGGTCTTCAGGGGCCGCTCAAGCGCCTAATTGACCTCGACGTAGCCGGCGTTTAACGACTGGACAATCGTTTGAGCGTCCGGTTCTATAGTGGCCCGGACCCAGGGAAAGTTTGCGAGGGAGTGGATGGAGTCCGACAACGTAGGCTCCGGATTGCAGTGTAGCAGAACTGCTACAATGCCTCAAATGTCAGACATTCCTGCGCGTGAGCTTCGCAACAACGTCAGCGGCGTCCTGCGCCGGGTAGAAGCGGGCGAGCGCCTTCGCGTCACGGTGAGCGGTCGACCGGTGGCGGAAATAAGCCCGCTGCCGTCGCGGCCAAGGATGGTTTCGTGGGAAGCCTTTGTCGCCGGCATCGAAGAGTGGCGCGCCGATCCCAAGTTGGCCGAGGACTTATCCGAGCTGCTTCCCGACACTACCGATGACGTGCCGGTCCGATGACGAGTCGCCCGGCTGGAATCGAAGGCGGGCTCGCGGATACCTCCGTGTTCATCGCGTTGGAGCAGAGACGAGACTTGGCCGGCGTGCCACCGGAACGAATTGCAGTGTCGGTGGTCACGGTCGGTGAATTACGTCTGGGCGTGCTCGCCGCCAAGGACGGACCGACACGTGCACGACGACTTGAAACGCTAACTCGCGCCGAAGAGCTCGACCCGCTGCCTGTGGACTCGCGAGTGGCCCACGCATGGGCGGCCCTGCGACTTGCACTTCGCGACCAAGGTAAACGGATGCCCTTGAACGATTCCTGGATCGCTGCGACGGCGATCGCCCATCACCTTTCAGTCGTTGCGCAGGACACGGACTATGACGGCGTGCCTGGCCTCCAGGTCATCCACGTCTGAGTGGCCGGCTCAGCGCAGCCGCTTCTCTAGCTCGCGCACGCGGTCTGATCCGGGCCACCTGCCCGCGTAGGCACCCTCGTTGAG